>JARFQS010000399.1 GCA_029287645.1 Thermoanaerobaculia bacterium
GCTCTACGACCTGTGCTTTGCGCTCATCGAGCGTGGCCAATTTGTCGAGGGCGCGATCGAGATCGAGCATGTCGGATGCGGCGGGTGTGACCGTAGCCATGGTGGCCTCGACCAGGGAGAGCTCGGGAGTGCCACCACCCCGCTTGGCGCTGGCCTTGGCGCGAGCGTGATCCACCAGCACTCTACGCATGGCTTGTGCCGCTGCCTTGAAAAACTGCACCCTGTCTTGCCAGTCGACCTCGAGCCCGACGAGCTTTGCATAGGCTTCGTGAACCAGCGCGCTGGGCTGCAGGGTGTGCTCCACCCTCTCGCTCTTCATGTAGTGGGCTGCGAGACGCCGCAGCTCATCGTAGACCAGTGGCAGGAGGGCGTCGATGGCCTCCTGCTTGCCCTCTCGGCAATCGATGAGCAGCTGGGTTACTTCCCCAGTCGGCCTGTCGGTCATGTGGACAGATACTGCCATAAATCTGGACTCGCGAGGATGACTTCCTCCGCCAGCGTGAGCACAGATGCCGCCAAATCTCGCTTAATGGTCTAGATACAAACGAATTCAAGACGTCACGAGATGGTGGATGGGCCATCCATCTCGAATCGACTTCGAGGAGGTCTCCAATGTCGGGATCGATGACTACGCAGCAAACCTTGAAGTGTGGGAGAAGGGGGGTCCGCTTGATGAGAGCGGTCTCGATCTTCGTCACCGTAGCTCTCGGAACCCTCTCCTGGGCACTGCCGGCGGATGCGAGGGAGTGCGCTCTCGATCCAGTCTCGTTCCAGTCGGACTTCGAGGCCTATCTCGGTGACATCTACGAGCTCGCCGACCAGGTCGAGAGGCAGGGCCTGCCGGAAGGAATCTCGTTACGCGAGTTCGCAGGCGAGGCCGAAGTCGCCGCTCGCGCGTTGACCGCCGAGCAGGAAGACGCGTTGTGCCGGTTCTTTTCCAGCTATACCAGCATTCGCCAGGCGCCCCGCAGCCTGAGCTCCAGTCTCCAGCGACTGCCCGTGTCCTATGACCTCGGCGCCGCGGGTCGAGCGCGAGCCAGGATGGCTTCCGAGACTGGCAAGGGTTGCCTGGCGGAACAGGGCCGCGCGGCGGTCGATCTGGTCAACAAGACGGCGGACCTGGCGGGGATCGTGGGGCAGGCGATCTGCGATGCGGCTCCGTCGGGGGACCTCGTGGTGATCAATACCGTGCTTTGCCCGATCGCCGGCGTGCTGAAGGTCACTGCGAAGGTCGCCGAGTTCGTGGGCAAGGTGGACGACATCTGTCAACTCTTCAAGCAGGCTTTCAATCTCAATCAGATCGAAAAGAAGACGGACGAGGGCTTCCTCACGATGGAGCTTCGCTTCGACGGTGTGGACAGCGAGCTCGGGACGTTGGCGAGGCAGGTGAGCGTCGACAGCCTGGCATCTCAGGTCGACGATGTCGATTCGGTGGTCTCGGATCTCGATCAGGAGCTGGATCTGGTAAGGGCCGATCTCGACGAACAGGGGGACGACCGTCGGGAGTTCCAGGACCTCAACCTGCGGATCTCGATCGAGCAGCAGCTCGGCTCGGAGGCGAACGATCGGATCTCGCTCTTCCAGCTTCCCGCATCGGTGGGCGGCAAGCTCGAAGAGGTTCGTGAGGTCGTGGCCGGAGCGATCCTGATGAACGACGATGCCGGGCAGGACATCGGCCTGGCTCTGACCTACTTTGCCCAGGCAGATGCCCATTTCAATAACCAGCAGTACAGCGATGCCTTCGCGTCCTATAGGCAGGCCTATCGAGAGGCGGCGCAGGCCAGGGAGATGCCGAACCCGAGCCTGAAGCGCTAGAAGGGGAAACCGGAGATGAGAAGAATAAGCAACGGCTCTGTTCAGGCACGGAATCTCGGCGTCGCTTTCCTGGTGGCTACGGCTCTCGGTCTGGGCCCCTCGGAGGCGCAGGTCATTCCTACGGGTCCCCAGTTCCCGGTGGAGGAGTATCCGGGATTCTTCACTGATCGGGGATCCGATGTGGCAGTGGTGGATCTCGACGGAAACTTCGTGGCTGTTTGGGCATCGCCCAATATGGAACAGATCCTTGGCCAACGTTTCGATAGCGCGGGTTCTCCGGTTGGTGGGGAGTTCGAGATCAGCACGGCGAGCTATCCAGGGAACAAGGAGAAGCCAGCGGTTGCTGGGGACTTCGCCGGGAACTTTGTGGTTGTTTGGGAACACCGGCGCGACGACAACCAGTACCCGGGCAGTCCCGAGGAGATCGTTGGGCGCCGATTCGACAGCTCCGGGCCACTCGACCCGACGGAGTTCAAGGTCAACTCTGCGAGTCCCTGGAGACACGAGAACCCGAGTGTGACCCGAGATGGAAACTCGGACTTCGTGGTCGTGTGGCAGCGGTTCGATGACGAGAACCCTCCTGACAGGCCTCGAATTCTCGGGCAGAGATTCGATGCAGGGGGCACAAAGCTGGGGGAAGAGCTCACAATCAGCACGCTGGGTGAAGAGGAGGCCGGGAAGGACGAATTCCCAGATGTAGGCAGCAGCCTGGGCGGTGACTTTGTAGTGGTCTGGCAACAGAGTGGTTCCAACAATGACATCGATACCGAGATGGATGCCGTTGTCGGGCGC
>JARFQS010000434.1 GCA_029287645.1 Thermoanaerobaculia bacterium
CTCCCACGACGTGCGCCCATCGGGCGCAGGCAGCCAATCGCGTTCCCGGTCTCCATCGCGCCGCCACATCGACCCTGAAGTAGGCCTCGTGGACAGAGCGTTGACACGTGAACGGATCGACATCCTCCCGCTCGCCGACGTACAGCCCGCTCAGACTGGTGGACCAGTTCGGAGGAGAGTAGCTCACCACCAGGTTTGTGCTCTCCCCCGGCCGACGAAGCAACTCCTGTCCGGTATCCAGATCCTCGGTCTCGAGGTAGGTCCCGTTCCAGCGCAGCCCCCATCGATCCCTACGGTAGCCAGCCTCCAGCTCCAGGCCCTGGGTTCGGGCCCTCCCGACATTCACGTTCCGGTAGGTGGCGAAGTCGAACTCGATGAGGTTGGACAAGTCGTTGCGAAAGCCGGTCAAGCCGAAGACCCAGCCGCCCGCCCTCTGCTCGAGTCCCAACTCGAGACTCTCGCTGGTTTCGGGTTCGAGCTCGGGGTTACCACTCACTGGGAAGTACAGCTCGCCGATGGAGGGGGGGCTGAATGCCTGACCCCAGGAAGCCCGCATGCGAGTGCGATCGGTCACCGCCACTTGCAGGCCCACCCGCGGACTGGTCTTGGAGCCATAGACATCATTGTCGTCCTGTCTGACTCCGGCATCCAGGGTCACCTTTCCGATCCTGTAGAAGGCCTCCCCGAACAGGGCCAGCGTCTGCTGGCTTTCCCCGTCGAGGTTGGTCCCGAAGGTCGAGGTGTCATTCACCCGGGCTTTGTCCCATTCACTGCCGACCGCGATCCACGAGCCCTCTTTCAGCTGGTACGAAGCTACGGCACGAGCCCGCAGCGACTCCGAATCGGTGTCGGACTCCGTGAATCCGAAAGGGTCCTTTGGATCACGAAATTGGTTCTCGTAGGTCAGGCCAGAAACCTGCGCCTGTACTTGCCAGTCTCCCAGGTCGGCCCGAAAAGGAACGGAGACCAGGCGTTCCTGCCAGGAGATCCGTCGCTCCGGAGAGGGTGTACCACCGTTGTATGGGATTCCCGTGTCGGCATCGGCAGCGCGTACCAGAAGGCCGAGACTCATCCCCGGCTGCATCTCCCAGTCGGCTCTGGCCATCAGGGCCTCGCCGTCGAAGAAGTCGTTCTCCACCTGGCCGTCGCCGCGCCGCAAGTGACCGGCCACCTCGAAGCTCGTCGATCCGAGCTGGGTCGCGGCGCTGACCTGTCCACGCCAATAGCCGTTCTCTCCGCCTTCCAGCTGGAAGTCAGCTCCTCGTCGTGGAGCCGATAGAATCTGTACGACGCCTCCAACCGCGTCGCCACCATACAGAGAGCTGAAGGGCCCACGAACCGCCTCGACGCGCCCGACCCCCTCGGTGGGCAGGAAAGCCCAGTTGAAGCCACCGAAGTACGGGTCGTTGAGCTCGACTCCGTTCCAGAGCACGAGGGTTTGATCCGAGTTGGTACCACGAGTGAACAGCGAGGTCACCTGGCCCGGCGAGCCCGACTGCACGACGGTCATCGCCGGCAGGCTGGCCAGGAGATCGGCAACTCCAGTTGTCTGACGCGCCTCGATCTCCACAGCCTCGATGACGCTGACCGCCGCAGGCAACTCCTTCTCCTGCTCACCGTCCAGCGAGGCGGTCACGACGATCGACTCCTCGAAGAGAGTGGGTTCTGATTGTGGGGTCTGGGCAAGCACCGGAACCACGCCCCCGAGGATTCCGATCAGCACGAGCAGTCTCTGCATCATGCCTCCTCCAATGCAAGACGCCCTGCCCCTCGAGGGGGCAGGGCGACGGAGGCTCGATGCGCCGTCGTCCCCTCACCCCGGGAGAACACCCGTCGGCCCTGGACTGCACGGGCCAGACTGAAAGCAGAACGTCGACGTGGTGGCAGGTCTCCTGGCTTCCGGATCACTCTACTCCCGGGCCTTCCCACACGGCAGACCCGTCGCCCTGGTCGCCTGACGACGACCATCGGCGGCGGATCGGAGCATCCGTGCAGTGGCTTCCCGGTTTTGTCCCCGGTTACAGTGGCGGGGGCCGCGCCGGTTTCTCACCGGCTTCCCTCTCGACCCGAGCTCGGCTGACTTGACCGACTGCTCTGGGTCACCATCACGCCTGAGTTGTCAAAGAAGCGCCTTCCAGCAATGAAAAGGCCGCAGAGGGCATTCTACCCGCCTGCGGCCAAAAAGATACTCTGATGTGAGCTCTACTGATCGGCACCACCCGGACCCGGTCCGCCACCCCCACCTTCAGCAGGTGCTGGAGCGGCAGCCGGCGGCGGCATGATCACGTTCGTCTGCCCACCGATAGAGCCAGGAGCGAGGTCCCAGGCCGGGAGGCCACCCCCAACCCCAGCGTCTTCGGTCGAGACGAACTGATCCACGGAGTAGTTCGGCCGGGCCCTCTGCTGGTCGCGCAGATACTCGAGCATCTGTGCTCTCGGATCCGGATCTCCAGGCAGCGGGTTGTCATTGGGCGCCCAGCCCAGAGAGATGGTCGTGGTGTTGATCATCGTTCCAAAGCCCTGGACGTCGGAGGAGTGCGTCACCTCGCGGATGTCGTCGCGGTGTAGATAGATCCGGTTGCCAACGTCGGTGACGACCAAGACCCTGGTGCCGTCACCCTCGACAGCCCTGGGCTGATAGCGGGTCTCGAACGTTGCACCGTTGGTCAGGTGCACGGTGAACGTATTGGCCGCCACTGGCCCAAGTGCCAGAACAGCAAGCACGGTAAAGGCGATAACGGTATGTCGGATGGTTTTCATGGCTACACCTCCGCCTTGATCTTGCCCAGAGTTTAGCATTGATGGCCCCGAGTCTACCCTGACGGGACCCCATCGCCAGTGGAGTAGGTAACTGTGGACTAACATAGGGCCACCCGGGTTCCCAGCTCGGCCCGTTGAATCGACGATTTGGGGGAAGAGTGATTCAGAGACATCGGTTGTTGCTGGGAATCCTGGTTCTGGCCCTTCTGCCCCGCCTGATCCATCTCGATTCCAGCCCGCTCGGACGCCACGCATGGCGCCAGAGCGACACGGCCAGCGTCGCCCGCAATTTCCACGAGAACGGCTACCAGCTCTTCCGTCCCCAGATCGACTGGGCGGTACCGGGCTATGTGGAGATGGAGTTTCCCCTGTACCCCTGGGTGACCTCGCTCGGCTACGGGCTCCTGGGTGAGGCCGAGTGGATCGCTCGATCCCTGGCTGTGTTCGGTTCCCTGTTAGCCATTCTCTTTCTGTTCCTTGTCCTCAGGAGAGTTCTCAGCGAAGCGGCCGCACTCTGGGGAGCCTTCTTTCTGGCCCTTCTCCCTCTGAGCCTCTATTTCGGCCGCGCCATCATGCCCGAGTCCTGGATGCTGGCGGCCAGTGCGGCGGGAATCTATTGGTTCCTGCGCTGGAGCGAAGAGGACTCGTGGGGGGCCTATGTGCTATCGGCCGCCACAGTGGGCCTGGCATGCCTGTTGAAGCTGACCAATCTGTATCTCGGCCTACCTTTGCTTTGGCTCGGTTGGCGGCGCTACGGCTCGCGGGTTCTCCTGCAGTGGAAGATATGGCTCCACGCCCTCCTGGTCGCCGTGCCGGTAGGCCTCTGGTATTGGCACGCCCACGAGCTCGGGGCCACCTATGGGGCCAGCTTCAACATTCTGACCACGGCCGGCAGCGACAAGTGGGGGAACTGGGCTCTTCTGCTACAGCCCGATTTCTACAGTCGACTGATCTTCGGCTACATTGCCGGGCGCCTTGTGACCTGGATCGGTTTCGTCCTACTTGTCCTGGCCCTGTTTCTGCCTAGGAACACTCGACGGGAGAGGCTCCTCGACGTCTGGTTTCTCGCCATCGTCGTCGTCTTGTTGATCGCCAACCAGGGTGCCTACGATCACGAGTACTACAGCCTGCCGCTGCTGCTACCCGCCGCCGGCTTCCTGGGAAAGCTTTTCGACCGCAAGATGGAGTCGAAGCGCCTGCTGCTCACCCTTGCGGCGCTGGCCATCGTGGCTCTCAGTCTCTATCGCTATTTCGGCTACCTCGAAGAGGAGGCTGGTACCGGGGTCGGCGGATTCCCGGCGAGACAGGACTCGATGGCCGCCCGGATCCTGCAGACTCACACGGCACCGTCCGAGGTGGTCGTGTCCTGCAACGCCACCAATCCCACCTGGCTCTACCTGGCCCGGCGCCGAGGCTGGGGACGCACCTGCGCTGCCGAGACGCAGATATCACTCCAACAGCTTCTCGACAGTGGCGCCGCGTCGATGTTCGGGCGCTGGAGCGACCTTCAAAGTTTCCAAGGGAAGCGGATGTCGCGTTACCTGAGAGCCACCCATCCGTTCGCATTCGACGACGGCGAGTGGTTCGTCGCTCGGCTTGCCGAGAGAATCAGCCCACGGATGGCGTACCCGAAGAGGATCTACGCGAGCGACTTGCTGGCCAGACGACATGCCGAGCTGGGCCCACCCGTGGATTGGCGATTCGAGTCAGGAAGGTGGGATCTCGGCAGCACCGGCCTCCGAGGCGAGGCGGTCAAGGGGCGATTCTCGGCTGTCGCTCCCCCATCTCTGCCACCAGAAGTCGCGGGCGAGGTGGCAATCGCACTGAGAATGCGACACCTTCGTGGCCGAGGTACCCAGCAGGGAGTCACCGTCCAGGCCTGGAAGCAAGATGCCGATACGCACCTGTCCGTCGTCCTCAGGCCACGCAAGGGAACGATGACCCTGGTTCTGACCGAAGGGGGCAAGGTCCTCTTCCGTGAGACAAGACCCGTTCATCTACGCATGGGAAAGCTATACCGACTCGGGCTGGACTACGACCACCTCGGTTTTCACGTCCGCCTCGGCCGCAGACCCATCCTTTCGGCCCCCGACCGCTTCTCCACCCCCCCATCGGGCGCCATCGCGCTTCATGGACTCAACTTGGACGTCGATGTCGAGAGACTCCGCGTCTCGGTCCAGGAGCACGGGGGTTGAGGCGCCTGGCAGACCATCGAACCCTCTTTGAGGCCCTGGAACCGGATCTGGGGAGTTGACTCTCTTCTCGTAGTGGCCCGCCTGGGGGACCGCGTCGGCAACGTAGGGGAGCCCTTGCGGGCTCCCTTGGGAGGGGTCCAGCCCCTCCCCCACATCCAGAACGGGCCGCCAATTTGCCGCGTCTTCGGCGATATCTGGGCCGGCTAGGCGGCCCTCGTGGCCGAGGCGTTGGAGCCTTCGCCCAACGACGTGGCGACGCGGCGTTGCTTGGCGGCCAGGTAGGTGTAGGTCGTCGGAATGACCAAGAGGGTCAAGAACGTACCCACGAGAAGGCCGCCGATGACGGCAATACCCATCGGCATGCGGCTCTCGGCGCCGGCGCCCAGGGCCAGGGCGATGGGAAGTGTCCCCAGAACGGTCGAAATGCTGGTCATGAGCACCGGCCGGAAGCGAGCTGCCGCGCCCTCCCGGATCGCCTCCTCGATATCGAGGCCGGCCTCGCGGCGTTGGTTCGCGAATTCGACGATCAGGATACCGTTCTTCGTCACCAGGCCGATCAGCATGATCATGCCGATCTGGCTGTAGATATTGAGCGTCTGCCCGAACATCCACAATGCCACCAGCGCTCCAGCCAAGGCCAGCGGACCTGTCAGCATGATGATGAAGGGGTCGCGGAAGCTCTCGAACTGGGCGGCAAGCACGAGATAGACCATGACCAGGGCCAGAACGAAGACGAATGCCAGGCTGCTGGAGCTCTCGGCGAAGTCCCGGGACTGGCCAGCCAAGTCGGTCGCAAAACTCTCGTCGAGCAACTCGTCGGCCAGACGCTGCATCACTTCGATGCCGTCCGCCATGGTATAGCCGGATTGGAGACCGGCCGAGACGGTTGCAGAGACATAACGATTGAAACGGAACAGCTGGGGCGGACTGCTCTTCTCACTCACCCGCACGACTTTGTCGAGCATCACCGGACGCCCACCCTCCCCCGGTACGAACAGATTACGCAGATCGAGAGTGGTGTCCCGGTTCTCAGAAGTGACCTGCCCGATGACTTCGAACTGTTTGCCGTCCATGACAAAGAAGCCAAGACGCTGCTCACTCAAGGAGAGTTGCAGGACCTCTCCCACATCGAGGGCCGAGACACCCAGGTCGCGGGCCCGATCGCGATCGATTTCGACTTCGAGCTCCGGCTTGTCGAACTCCAGGTTGAGATCGACCACCGAGAAGGCGGGCTCGGCGGCGGCGCGCTCGAGAAAGACCGGCAAGATATCTTCGAGCCTCTCCAGATCGGGAGCCTGGAGGACGAACTGAACTGGCAAGCCTCGCCTTCGACCGACGGCAATTGTCGGATCCTGAGTCACGAAGGTCCTGGCCCCCTGTAGGCCCTGGAGAGCCGTCTCGAAGGCGTTGGCAATCTCCATCTGCGACCGCTCTCGCTCCTCCGGCGGCACCAGGCGAAGCCTCATGTAGCCGTTGTTGACGGCACTCGAAGCGCCGAACCCGGGCGAGGTCACCGTGATGATCGTCGTAGCTTCGGGTACGACCTGCCGCGCCAGGGCGATCTGGTCGTCCATATAGGCATCCATGTAGGCGAAGGTCGCACCCTCCTGCCCACGACTGCTGATCCGCAGGGTGCTGCGGTCTTCCATGGGCGCCAACTCGGCTGGCAGGATCTGGAAGAAGAGCACGACCAGTCCCAGGCTGACTCCCAGCACGGGCCAGGCGAGCCAACGTCGCTGCAGCACCGTGTCGAGCACCGTCCGGTAGCGATCCGTCAGGGACTCGAAGAACGGCTCTGTCTTCTCGTAGAGCCAGGAATGCTTCTCCCGTTTCTTCAGCAACCGGGTGGCGATGACTGGCGTCAACGTCAAGGCGACGAACGAAGAGATGATGACGGCAGCCGCCAGGGTGAGACCGAACTCCCGAAACAGCAGGCCGGTCAGACCCCCTAGAAAGAAGATCGGCAAGAGCACCGACACCAGGGCCAGGGTCGTGGCGATGACCGCGAAGAAGATTTCCTGCGTGCCCTTGAGCCCGGCCTGGATCGGGTCCATGCCGCGCTCGATCTTGGAGTAGATGTTCTCCAGCACGACGATCGCGTCGTCGACCACCAGACCGATGGCCAGGACGAGGCCGAGCAGGGTGAGGATGTTGATCGAAAAGCCCGCCAGGTAGAGCACGAAGAAGGTGCCGATCAGTGAAACCGGGATCACCACCACTGGTACCAGGGTAGTACGCCAGTCCCGCAGAAAGACGAAGATCACCAGCACGACGAGGCCGAGAGCCAGCAGCAGGGTCTGGCGCACCTCCTTCACCGAGTCGCGAATGAAGTCGGAGGCGTCGAAGCCATAGTCGAGTGTGATGTCGCCGGGCAGATTCGGCCGAATGAGCTCGACCCTGCGCCGGAATTCGTCGACAATCTCCACGAAGTTCGCACCGGGTTGTGGACGGGCTACCACCGCCACCATGGGGATGCCGTTCTTCTTCAGCACCGTGCGCTCGTTTTGGGCCCCTATCTCTGCCCTTCCGACGTCCCGCAGCCGTACGATCCGACCACCTTCGGACTTCAGGATCAGATCTCCGAACTCCTCCGGGGTGCTGAGGCGGCTCATCGTGCGTACCGCCAGCTCGATGTCCTGGCCCTCGATCCTGCCGGCCGGTAACTCGACGTTTTCCCGGCGCACGGCGTCACGAACGTCCACCGGTGAAAGCCGATAGGAGGCCAGTTTGAGGGGGTCGATCCACAGACGCATCGCGTAGCTCTTGTCGCCCCAGACATCGATTCGACTGACTCCGGGACTTGTCTGCAGTCGCTCCACGAAGATCTCGTCGGCCAGACGCGAAAGCTCCAGAAGGCTACGCTGGTCGGAGCGGACTGTCAGCATGACGATCGGAGGCGAATCCGAGTCCGCCTTGGCCACGGAGGGTGGGTCGACGTCGGGTGGCAGTTGACCCAGAGTACGGAAGACCCGATCTCGTACGTCGTTGGCGGCCCGCTCGAGATCCTCCCCCAGCTCGAACTCCACCTGGATCGTGCTGCGGCCGTCACGGCTCACCGAGGTCAGGGTACGGATTCCCTCGACGCTGTTGACCGCGGCCTCCAGGGGCTCGGTGATCTGGGACTCGACCACTTCGGCACTGGCTCCCCGGTAATTCGTCGATACGCTGATCACCGGCGGATCCACGGACGGGTACTCCCGAACCCCGAGGTTCGACAGCCCAATGCCGCCAAAGAGAAGAATCGCCAGCGACAAGACGATGGCCAGCACGGGGCGACGAATGCTGATCGACGACAGGCTCACGCGCCAGGCTCCTCTGCGCTGTCCTCGACGACCTCGACTTCGATGCCACGCGCCAGTCGGGGGATGTTGGAAACAATGACTTGTTCCCCCGGCTCGAGTCCTCGGGTAATCTGCACCCGGGTCTCGGTGCGGATCCCGGTCTCGACGACTCTCGGCTCGGCCCGGCCCTCTTCCAACACATAGACCTTCTTACCGCCCAGCTCGGGCACGATGGCGAGACTCGGAACCGACAGTGCGTCCTCGACCTCCCGAACAGCCAGCTCCACTTCCGCGAAGGCACCGGGAAGCAAATTGCCCTCCGGATTGTCGGCTAGGGCTCGAAGCGTCAGGCTACGAGTCTGAGGATCGATCGAAGGCTCGGCAGCATAGATTCTGCCCTCGAACGGCTCGTCGATTCCCTGAACCCGAAATCGAATCGAGTTCCCGACGACCAGGTCCCGAGCATAGGCCTCGGGCACCGAAAACTCGATCTTGACCGGATCGATGTCCTGAAGAGTCGTGATTCGCGTATCGTTGGAGACGTAGTCACCCAGGCTGACCGACCGCAGACCGACGATACCCTCGAAGGGAGCACGGATCGTGGCTTTCTCGAGCTGTGCGCCTCGCAGCTGCAGCTCCGCGCTCAGTACGTTCATCTCACCGACGGTAAATTCATACTCCTGCTGGCTCAGCAGACCGTCGTCGAGCAGTTGACGTTGGCGAGCTTCTTCGCGCTGTAGGAGCTCGTAGCGGAACCGCGCCCTTTCCCTCTCGGCCTCCAGTGTCGAAGTGTCGAGTCGGACCAGCACCTTGCCTGCACTGACCTTGGCCCCTTCTTCGAAGAGAATCGCGTCGACCTTCCCGGAGATCTCACTGACGATCTCTATCCGCTCGTTGGCGAGCACGCTTCCCGTGGCGTTGAGACGTTCCTCGAGCTTGGCCGGAGCGAGCGTCTCGACACGCACCGGTACCCGGAAAGCGACCTCGACGCTGTCCTGCGGCGCGGTCTCTTGGGATCGAGACTTCAGCCACTTGGGTAGAAGCAAGCCTACCGCCAGGACCGCAGCTATCAGAACCCAGTGGACTACGGGGGGAATCTTGGCCATCGTGGTGCGCCTCGGAGTGGGTTGATCCGTTTCGCCATCTGGCAACGCGGGTGGCAGAGCCTATCAGAGCACCTGGTTGGCGGACACCGATTGAATCACGGCCTCGACGTCCACTTCGTCGATCTGCTCCGGCTGCAGGTACTGCTGCGCATACTCCAGGTACAGGCCAGATCGTAGGAAGAGCCCGAACAGACCGGGGCACAGGTGCCCCTCCGCACACATAGAGCTCATGATCCAGATCGCCTTACTCAGGGTCTTCGGCGCATGGTACGGGCGATCCGCAGCCGTCAGGGCCTCGAAGATGTCGGCGATGGCCATGATGCGCTCCGGTACGGACAGCTCGTCGCTCCCCAGGCGGCGAGGGTACCCGGTGCCGTCCAGCTTCTCGTGATGGGTCCCCGCCCAGTCCGGGACGCGGCGCAGCTCCCTGGGCAACGGCAGTCGCCGCAGCATCAGGATCGTCTGGACCACGTGCTCGTTGATCTTGAAGCGCTCCTCGTCGGTCAGGGTGCCACGGCTAATGGAGAGGTTGTGCAGCTCGCCCCGGTTGTACTGATGCGTCGGGACGTCCATCCGGAAGTCGTGGGGGCCCTCGCCGAACGGTCCAGCTGCTTCGCTGCGGGCGATGACATGCTCCGGCTTGTCGGCCAGTAGATGCTCCTCGACCGGTAGCGGCGTCTCGGGCTCCCCCTGCCTGGGCTCCAGCTCCAGATGTGAGAGGCCCAGCCTGTCGTCTAAGTTGCGCATCCATGTCTGGCTGGCGATGGCTTGCAGTCGCTCGACCCTATCCTCGGACATGAATTCGCCTCCGAGATTGCACTCCGCGACGAACTCGAAGTCGGACCGCAGCTCCTCGAGGCGTTGATCGAGGCGCTCCTCGAGCATGGCCTCGCCCTCCTTCCCGGCCAGGAGGCCCCGGTAGTACTCGATCTGGGCATCCCGCCAGAGAACCTCGAAGCGCATTCGGATCTCGTGGATTCGGTTATAGATCGTCTCCAGCTTGGTGGCCTTGTCCACCACGTACTCGGGAGTCGTCACCTTGCCGCAGTCGTGAAGCCAGCTGGCCAGGTGAAGCTCGTACCACTCGTCCTCGGACAGATTGAAGTCGGCGAACTGACCCTCCTCGGTGTCGTGCGCTACCTCCGCCAGCATGCGAGCGATCACCGGGACCCTCTGGCAGTGGCCGTGAGTGTAGGGCGACTTCGCATCGATGGCGCCGGCGATCATGTGGATGAGGGCGTCCAGGAGGTCCCGCTGCACTTTCAGCAGTCGGCGAATATCGAGAGCCACAGCAGCATCGGAGGAGAGCGCCTCGATGTACGGCACGATCTCGGAGCTGAAGGTAGTGAAGGTGCCGTCCTTCGTTCTCGCGTTGACCAACTGAAGCACGCCAATCACCTCGTCGAGTTGATTCTTCAGAGGCACGCTGAGCAGGGAGCGCGCCTGGAAGCCCTGCCCGGCGAAGCGTGTCTCGAGGTCTTTGAAGTCGTAACTTCGATCCTCGGAAATGTCGTCGATACGGATGGCGGACGCCTCGTGGACCGTGGCCCGATCGATACTGGGAGGCTCCCCTTCGCCCTGCGGCGGCTGGAGGGGCAGCGGGCGGAAGCGAGGTTCTTCGCGGGCTGTACCTCCGAAGTCGGCACCTGTGACCTCGTTCTCGAGAATGGCGATCTCCAGCTCCGTCTCGTCCTCGGATTCGAGAAGGATGGCACCTCCTTCGGCCCGCGCCACATTCCGGGCCTCGGCCAGGATCATCTCGAGTAGGCGGCGGTAGTCCTTCTCTGCCGAGAGGGCCTGGGAGATGGCGAGAAATTGCTGAATGGACGACTTCATGACCCCCATGGTCGCCGCGAGATCATCGACTTCCTTGATGCGCGACCGCACGGTAATGGGGTTGTCCAGCTTGAACTCGCGTACGTCCTCGGCCTCCTGCGCCAGGGCGTTGATCGATCGGGCGATGTGCCTGGAGACTCCGATGACCAGGGCCACCGCTGCGAGGAGCAGGCCCAGTGAGATCAACGTGCTCTGGTTCCGGACCCTGATCGCGTCGGTGAGCAGCTCGTTCCGGGGTATCAGAACGGCCAGAGACACGCCATCTCCGGAGCGGGTCGGAAGTGGGGACAGGGACACTACCCAGGTCTCGCCCGAGATCTCGAGCTCATGGCGCCCGGACTCGAGGCCGGATTCGATCGCCTCGCCCAGGCTGCGGTAGGCCGGATCCTCCAGGTGTGCCAGGCGGGGCATCTCCACCAATTCCGCTTCACCCTGATCGAGACGGAACATTCCCTCTTCAGGATCCGACAAGGCGATGACGCCTCCTCGCTTGTCGAAAATGGCGAGCCGGCTCGAAGGGGTGACTCGAAGGTGCGCCAGGCCTTCCTCGAGATCGCCAAGTGCGAGGTCCGCTCCTACGACACCACCGCCGTCGGGGAGACGGCGGGCCATGGTGATCCCCACCTGGCGGGTGGTGAAGAAGAGATAGAAGGCGGACGGGGTGAGTTGATCTGTCGCGATCGCGGCTTCGTACCACTCGCGTTGGCGGGGATCGTAGCCCTGCCTGTCCATTTCACCACGGCCCAGGAGCTCGAGGTCCTCGTCGAAGAAGTACAGCTCGTAGTTGGCGGAGCCACCTCTGGCGTCATCTATGCTCTGGGCTACGAAGACCGCCTCCGGTGGGGCTTTCGGCACCTGTCGCCCTCGGCTGAGCGCGGAGGTCACCAGGAAGAAGTCGCCGTTCTCATATCCGACGAAGACTGCTGAAATTGTCGGGTTGCGAAGCAGCGGCTCGGCGAAAAGGGGTAGATTTGCGAGCCTGTCCTCGAGATCGGTCTCCTCCGCTGAAACGGCCTTGGAGAGCACGTCTACCAGGTTCTGGGCCGGTACGTAGAGCTCTGCGATGCTGGTCTGGAGATGTAGGCTGGTGCGCTCGAGAAGGTCATCGGCGCCAAGGATGGCGATCTTTCGGGTTTCGAGGTAGTTGAAGGTGATCAGCGCCAGGCCGATGAGTAACAGCAAGGCCGTGAAGGCAAATGCGATCGTCAGATGCAAGGGATAGCGCTTGGCCTGGGTTGACTTCCCGTCACTCATGATGCGCCCCCCTCATAGGTGTCACACACTTCTCAACTCCTCAGAGGTGTCACACACTTCTCGGGCTTCCGGCTCGCTTGGTGGCCCGGACCGTAATACTCTCTGCCTATTGTAAAGACTGGAGGAGCACCGACTGCGATGAATCGATCGAAGCAACTGATCAGCAGGCTGACGCTTCTGATCCTGATTCAGTGTCTCGGTTGGGCTCCACCAACCTTGGCCCTCACCCCGGGAGATTCTGCCGGGTATCGCGCTCGCTACCTGGAGGTGCTGCGAACCCTCACCTCGGAGGGGATCGAGTTGGCCACCGCAGCTCTGACGGAGCTCGAGATGGAGGTCGCCAGGCAACACGAATCCGCTGGCCTGGAGGAGCTCCGCGACATCGAGCTCGCGGTGGCGGAAGAACTGGCTCGAGTCGGGGTGAGCCTCCTTCTACCCCTCATAGCCCTTCACGAGGCGTCCCATCTCGAATACAGGCTGCACACCCTGGAGACCAATCCGTATCATGCTCGCGCTACCGTTTATCGCCAGGCACAACTCTATTCGGAAGAGCTACTCACCGCGAGCGAGCGCCAGATCGCGAGCGACCTCTTTGTGAGCCTCGCCGGGTACTTCCATGAGGGATCTCCAGGGCCAGGGGTAGCTGGACTCTATTCTCAGGCTCTTCAGTTCGCTCCAGACAACGCTGCCGCGCTCTTGGGTCTGGCGACAGTCAGAGAGCAGTCGGGGCGGTACCGGAACGCACTCTCGCTGCTCGAGCGCCTCCTCGAGACCGGCAATGCCAGTGCGGAGGCCCGACTTCGATTGGCCATGAATCTGGATCGCCTCGGAAAGCGGAGCGAGGCCGAGAGGATTCTCGAAAGTCTCCTCTCAGAGGAGACCCCAGCCTGGATCTTGAGCCTTGCATATCAACAGCTCGCACGAAGCAGCATGGACCAGGAGAGATTCGATGCTGCTCACGTCTACCTGGCCGATGGCCTGTCCCTGTTCCCGGACGATCCAGGCCTCGCCGTCGGTCTGGACTACGTCGAGGAGCGCCTTTCACTCGGGTCTGAGCAGCCTCGCGTCGATGGCAAACCTGTCCGAGATGCGAAGGTCTCCAGCCCATCTGCCCGCTATCTCTACGCCCGGCCTGGCTACCAGTACATCGAGGAGACACGTGGTCGTCTGTACGAGTCGGCAGTTCAGAACCTCCCAGACCTCGCCCGTACGTTACCGACCATCGCAGATGGACCCTAGAGGATGAGAGCGATTCTCTGGTTCATCTGTCTGCTGTCGGTGGGATGGATTCCCCTGGCCGCACAATCGATCGTGGTGTCAGTCACTTCTCCGTCGGGTGATCAGGCTGTCTTCGACAGGGTCGAAGTCGTGGCTGAGGTTCAGACCGATGAGCCCATCGAGAGAGTGGAGTTCTTCGTTGATGGAAGGAGGGTCGACACCGTCACGCAACCGCCGTACAGAGTATGGGTCGATGTGGGTGGAGAGAATCTGCAAAGGCACTTCACCGTGATCGCTGTTGGCCGCTCAGGGGCGAGAGTCGGGGCAGCCGTCTCTACACCCGCGGTACAGATTGATCTGGTAGTCGACGCCCCGCTCCAGCAGCTCTACGCCACGGCGACTCGCGAAGATATGCCTGTCCTAGACCTGGGTCGCGAGGATTTCAGGATCTTCGACAACGGCATTGAACAGGAACTGGTGACCTTCGAGCGTGGTGACGTGCCGATGACGATCGCGATGCTCGTAGATG
>JARFQS010000471.1 GCA_029287645.1 Thermoanaerobaculia bacterium
CCCTGGGCCTGGAGGAGTCGCTCGTCTGGCTCATGGTGGCGGATCTGCGGTCTTCACGTCGGCTTGGCTGCCGAGGAAGAACGCCCTGAATGGCTTTGCGAAGCGAGACAGCATCCAAGCGCCGACGAGAGCGCCACCGAGAAGGGAGGCGGCGAATCGACTCCAACTGGCGGCCGGAAAGAAATGGGCGATGGCGAGGAAGAACGGAAGTGGCAGGAGATAGGTGATCATCAGGTCGCCTACGAGTCGCCAGAACTCGCTGCCGCAGATTCGATAGACCCGCCACGCCATGATCAGGTGGCCGAGCATCAGGTAGTGGGCCCAGGCCATGCCGGCGGGGCCCATCCTCTGGGCGAGGAACCAGCCGAAACCGACGAGCGACGCCAGATTCAACAGCACGATGATCAGCCAGATCCGATCCTCGCGATAGGCCTTCAGCATCTCCCCGCCGAGCCGATTGAAGGGATCGACGAGGGGCAGGAAACAGAGAATGCGAAGCAGGTGTACGGCTGGCTCCCAGTTGGGTCCGAGCAGGATCTTGAGTAGCACGACCTCCGCATTGAAGAACAGAAAGTAGGCCAGCAGAACCTCGATCGAGAGGATCGCCACCGTGCCGAGGCGAAACGCTCCGACGAATCGCGGCCGATCCGAGCGATAGGCCACCAGCGCCGGATAGATCACTCGTCCAAGAGCTGGAATGAGGAGGATCTGTGCTCTGAAAGCCCACAGAAACGCCTTCTCGAATTGGCCCACCATCGAAGTCGTATCCACCATCTCCACGATGTACCGACCCACGAACGGGGTCGTATTGGCCACCAGGGCGATGATGAACAGAAGACTGCTCCTCTTCAGAAGGCCCGGAATCGACCGCGGATCGGCGGTCAGGGAAAACGCGCCTCGGGCCTTCGACCAGAGGATCAGCAGGAAGACGGTGGCGGCCACGAGCTCTCCCAGCACGAAGCTCCAGACGCCGAAGCTGGCAACGGCCAGCGAAATCGAGACGACGGCGAAGGTCAGGCCGCGCAGAATCTCGGGTCCGACCAGCTTCGAAACCTGTAGCTGGCGCTCGAAGTAGACCCTGGGCACGACTGCCGCCGCCTCGATCAGCACCCAGAGCGCCAGGACGCGAAGCACCTGCGGCAGGGCTGGGTCCAGTCGACCGAACAGCGGTGCCGCGGCGATCAGCAGGGCCGTGACGAAGGCCCCCGATATCAGCTCCCAGAGCATGACGGTGCCGTAGGGCTGCTTCGGGTCGCGGACCAGCTCGTAGGGCAGGCCGAGGTCGCGGACGAAGCCGGCGATCACCACCGTGGACCAGGCCAGGGCGAACAGGCCGTGGCTCTCCGGCAGCACCAGACGGGCCAGGGTCAGATCGGCAATGAGTCGCAGCAGGGTTCGGGCGACCTGACTCCCGCCGGCTGCGAGCACCGAGTCCAGAAACCGTTTCTCAGTCGATTCCATGCTTCGCTACCGGCCCTGCCAGTTCTCCAGGACCGATCTGTACCAGGCCGACTTGAAGGTCACCACACCTGGGAACGCCCTCCATGCGCTCAGCAGATTCGGGTGCCGTAGGAAGATCTGCGCCGCCGAGACGACGGACTTGAAGGGACGGGACAGGGCGAGGCGCCTGCGGCTGCGCCAGGTCGGACCGTTGTCGAAGACCCCCGGGTGTCTGCTGCGGAAGTCGTTGAAGTTGCGGCCGTACCATTCAGCGTGAGCCACGAGCTCTCGACGGTCGCTGCGAATCGCGGCGTGATGCACCACGGCCCGGGGCTCGAAACGGAGGGGCAATCCCGCGGCTCGGGCGCGCAGGACCCAATCGAAGTCTTCGCTCGTCGCGAGACTCTCGTCGAAGGGGCCGACCCGCTGCCAGGCCTCGATAGTGACCGCCAGGTTGAGGCTGCCGAGGGGCCCGTCGGTGTTGGGGTCCGCGGGCCGATCACAAAGCAGCTCGTTGAACGAGGCGATGTTGTCTGCGACCGCCCACATGTTTCCTTCAAGATCGAACCGAACACTGCCTCCCGCCACCGGCGAGCTGTCCAATGCCTGCAGGAGAAGTTCCGCCCAGTCCCCAGCGGGTCGACAATCGGCGTCGGTGAACAGGATGCGATCGGTAGCAGCGGAGGTGACACCCAGGTTGCGGGCAGCGCCAGCGGAGATCGGTCCCGGGGTCTCGAGGAACCGTACACCCTCCAACTCGGGCACCAGGTCCGCATCGTCGCGGCCGACCACGAGAATCTCCAGAGCACCTTCGTCGAGTGTCTGCGAGGCAACAGAACGCACGGTGTCCCCGACCAGGGGACAGTCGAGATTTGGGATGATGACGGAAGCCCGAAGGTTCATGGACGGGTTACTGCTTCGGTTCGGCTCCTCGCCACTCCGAGGCTCGAGAACGCCCTGGAATCCGTCAAGAGTATGGCAGGAGTCAACGGGCGCATGATACCAGTCAGGGCCTCCGAGATTCCCCGACTAGGTAGAAGAGGGGAAGATCGGGAGCGTCAGGAAGAGTGTCGGACAGGTAGAGGCTGTCGAGCTGGGGGTTGTCCTGGAA
>JARFQS010000507.1 GCA_029287645.1 Thermoanaerobaculia bacterium
GTCAGCTCGACGCCCTGCAGCTCGTAGTCGTCCTCCTTCATCGACAGTACGCGCTGCGCTTTGACGTGAATGACCTTCCTGCCGCCGCGACTGACCTCGTAGTCGAAACCCTCTCCCGAAAGCTGAAGATCGGTATTCGCATCATCGAGCAAGCCGCTGTCGCCCCTCTGTACGGCGTCCGGTCTGCCCATTCTTCCGAGGACATAGAGCGCGACGACCGAGACCAGGAACCCGATCAGCGCCACCAAGAGGGCTTTTCGGATCAGCGAGATGGGGAGTTCGCGGGGAGCTTTAGCCATCGTCTCTCATTCTACGTGCCGGGGCTGCTTCCTGCTCGATCGAAGGGCGCTGCAGATTCCAGGGTCGCGCATCTACCAGCCGCAGAACGGGCTTCTGGGTATAGCGGTCTATCTCCAGGCACCCCAGGACTTCGAAGGAACCTTCCAGATCCCGGGCTCGCTCCTCCCAACCCCAGCCCAGCAGGTCGATGTGAGATCCGTCCTCCCCCTCTGCCTCGAGCGCCAGATGCCCTTTGCCGAAGAATCGTGGTCTGCCACGGGGTCGCAGTGGACCGACTCGGATTCGCGGCTCGGGATTCCCCATGCCGAAGGGTTCGAGTGAGCGGATTTGGGCGACCATCTCATTGTCGATCTCGCCTACGGGGATCTCCAACTCGTAGCTCAAGGTCTTCGTCAAGGACTCCTCGTCCCAGAGCGAATCGGCGCTCTCTTCCCAAGCTGCTCGAAGACTCTCCAGGTCCTGCGCCCGGACCTTGATTCCGATGGCTTGGGCGTGCCCACCGAATCGCTCGTAGCGTTCTTCCCACGTCGAGAGGAACTCATGCAAGTGGATGTCGACGATGCTCCTTCCGGACCCCGTGGCCGACTCGCCGTCGACGCTGAAAAGAACTGTGGGCCGGTTCGCCTTGCGGGCAATCCGACCCGCCGCGATGCCGACGACTCCGGGGTGCCAGGCCTCGCTCCAGGCCACGAGGATCGCGGCTAGAGATCCACGAAGAGCGATGGCCTCCATTGCCTCTTCGACGACGCGTGTCTCGGCAGCCTGGCGAGACCGATTCCACTCATCCAGCTGGTGTGCAAGCGCGACAGCTCGATCCCGATCCCTGGTCATCAGCAGCTCCAATGCTTCGTCAGGTCTCGACATTCTGCCGGCAGCATTGAGTCGCGGTCCCAGTCGGAAGCCCACATCGCTCGAGGTGACGGGTGAGCGAACGTCCGCGCTGCGCATCAGCTCCCGCAAGCCGACGGACCGGGTCTTCGCGAGCTCTTGCAAGCCTACGGCGGCGATGGTTCGGTTCTCTCCCACGAGGGGCACCAGGTCGCAAATCGTTCCAAGGCAGGCGACACGAAGTAGCGTCCCGACGTCGACGGAGCGTTCGAAGTGCTCCGCCACGGCAATCGCTAGGTTCAGGGCGACTCCGGCGCCGGCGAGATCCATAAACGGATGTTCACCCGCCTGACGCTTGGGGTTGACTTCGATGGCACCCGGAATCGGCTCTTCCGCCGCCAGGTGGTGGTCGGTGATCACGACGTCGATGTTCCTTCCCTTGGCGGCTCGAACCGCATCGACAGCCGTAGTACCGCAATCAGCTGTGACGATCAGGGAGCAACCCGCGGCGGCGGCTCGTTCCACGTGGAGTAACTGGAAGCCGTATCCTTCTTGGAGCCGATTCGGCAGGATGACCTCTACTTCCAGTCCCGTTGCCCGGAAGACCGCGGCCAGAAGTGCGGTAGCGGTGACCCCATCCACATCGTAGTCACCGACGATGGCGATCCTCTCCCCATGTTGCTTTGCCAATGCGACGCGCTGAACAGCAGCCGAGATTCCCTCCAGCTCTGTGGGACGATGGAGGTGCTCTACCCGGGGGCTCAGGAATGCGTCAATGGTCTGTCTGTCGCTGACCCCACGCTGTGCCATGAGAGACACCAGCCAGGGTGGTAGACCCGAGGGATCGAGATTCTTCGCTGGCTCGGGGATCGATTTTCGCGACCAGCGTCGGACCGGCTGGTAGGGGAAGTTCATCGGGCTCGACCTCGGGTCCGGGAAACAGGGGATTCGGCAGATCCCTAGCGTTCCTCGAACACACCCAAGGCTCGAAATCGATCGTATCTCTGTTGCACGAGCTGCTCGGGCTTCAGGCTGTCGAGTTCCTCGAGGGCTTCAGCGAGTCTTTCGCCGACGCGCCGGCAGGTTTCGGGAACATCGGAGTGAGCCCCGCCAAGGGGTTCGGGAATGACATCATCGACCAGTCCCAATTCGAGGAGGTCCGTGGCGGTCAGGCGCATGGCTTCGGCAGCCACATCGCGCTGCTCCTGGTCCTTCCAGAGAATCGCCGCGCACCCCTCCGGTGAGATGACCGAATAGGTCGAATACTGCAGCATGTAGACCCGATTGCCGACTCCCAGCGCCAAGGCGCCGCCACTGCCTCCTTCGCCTGTAATGGTCACCACGACAGGCACCCGAAGCTTTGCCATCTCGAACAGATTTCGGGCTATCGCTTCGGCCTGCCCTCGTTCTTCCGCTCCAACGCCCGGGTAGGCTCCAGGAGTGTCGACGAGGGTCAAGATGGGAAGGTCGAACTTCTCGGCCAGATGCATGACCCGGAGGGCCTTGCGGTACCCCTCGGGCCTCGGCTGTCCGAAGTTCAGCTCGATCCGATCGCTCGGTCCCCGCCCTTTCTGGTGTCCGATGATCGCCACCGCGCGACCCTGGAAAGTGGCGAGGCCGGCGACGATCGCCGGATCGTCAGCGAAGGCCCGGTCGCCGTGGATCTCGACCCAGTCTTCGGTCAGAGCTTGGACATAGTCGAGTGTGTAGGGCCGGTCGGGATGACGGGCCACGAGGGTCTGTTCCCAGCGGCTCAATCGACTGTAGACATCCTTGGTCTTCTTGGCCAGCTGGCTGCGAAGCGCCTCGAGCTCCTTGCGTCTCCCGGTTCCTTCGGGAAAGCTCTCCAACTCTACGAGCCGCTGACGCAGCTCGATCAGGGGCTCTTCGAATGGCACGTCTGGGGAGGGCATGACCGTCATCACGCTAGCAAAGCGCTACTAGCGAGTCAACTCGGCAATGCGGTGCAAGTGCATGGCTCAGAGAAGCCCATAGGGATCGACATCGACAATCAGCTCGCCGGGAATCGAGTCTGGGAGTGCCTCCTTGATGAGATCGCGAAGCTGAGCACCCGAAGCGCCCCGGAGAAGCAGCTGAAACCTCCACTTCCCGCGCAGTCGCTCGAACGGTGCAGGGGCTGGGCCTGAGATCCTGACGCTTGCCGAGCTCGGGTGACTGTGGAGCGCCTTGGCGATTCCCTCGACAGTGGTCTGGGCCCGTTGACGATGGGTGTCCTTGAGGAGGAGTTGGACCATTCGAGTGTAAGGCGGATAGTGGAATATCTTCCTATAGCGCATCTCTTCGCGAGCGAAGAGGTGGTCATCATGATTCAGCGCCGCCTGGATGGCGTAGTGTTCTGGATGGTAGGTCTGAAGAACCACCTTGCCGGGCCGATCTCCTCTGCCGGCCCGTCCGGCGAGTTGGGTCAGAAGGTTGTAGGTCCTCTCCACCGCCCTGAAGTCCGGAAAACCCAGATAGGTATCCGCCAGCAGCACACCGGCCAAGGCTACGCGTGGGAAATGATGCCCCTTCGAAACCATTTGCGTACCGATCAAGACCTGCGTCTCTCCGTTGGCGAAGCGCTCCAGAACCGCTGCGGCCTCGCCACGTCGCCGCGATGCGTCCCGGTCCAAGACCCCCACGGGGACCCCCGGGAAGATCTCCTGGAATGTCTCCTCCACTCTCTCCGTGCCAGCTC
>JARFQS010000563.1 GCA_029287645.1 Thermoanaerobaculia bacterium
GAGGTGTTCTCCGTCATGCCGATCCCCTCGAGGATGAGGACGCCACAGGCGTGGAAGAACTCGGCGATCGCCTTGTTGAGCGGCGCCGCCCCAGAGACCGACCACTCCAGGCGCCCACCGAAGATCTCGACGACCTTGTGCAGGACGAGCTTGTGGGCGATCTTGTGCCGCAACGCCAGCCCGGCCGGAATGGGCTGGTTCTTCTGCTTCAGCTCGCCGACTTTGCGCCCGACTCCAAGAGCCCAGTAGAAGAGCCTCAGCTTGATGCCCCCTGCCTCCGCCGCGTTGGAGACGATCTTGTCGTAGGCCTTCTCATAGACGCGAGGTACGCTGGCGATGAAGTGCGGTCGGATCTCCTGCAGATTCTGAACGACGGTGTTGAAGCTCTCTGCGAAGGCCACTGGAACGGCCTTTCTGAGGCAGACATAGACGATCAGCCTGGCAAACACGTGGGCCAGCGGCAGGAACAGAAGTGTCGTGAAGAAGGGCTCCATGTAGAGGGATTCCGAAGCCGTCCAGCTGATGAAGACGAGATTGCCATGGGTGATCATGACGCCCTTCGGCTCACCCGTCGTCCCCGAGGTATAGACGAGGGAGGCCAGATCCTCCAGACCGAGCTCCTCGCCTCTTCGCACGACTTCCTCGTCCGGCACATCGCCCCCCACATCCAGAAAATCCTCCCAGCTCATCACGTCGCGGTCGGGATCGGAGGGACCGTCGAAGATGACGATGTGGCGCAGCTTGGGTAGCCGCCCTCTGACCTCCAGGACCTTGGTGAGCTGCTCGGCATCCTCCACGAAGACCATCTCGGAGTCGCTGTGGTCGAGGATGTAGGCGCAGCCGTCGGGCAGATTCGAATGGTAGATGCCGACAGTCACCACTCCGCAGCTGACGATCCCGAAATCGCAGAGCGACCACTCGAGTCGAGTCTGCGACAAGATACTCGCTTTGGACCCCTTCTCCATCTTCAGGGCGATCAAGCTCTTGGAGACCCTCTGGACGGTCTCCCTGGCTTCGGTCCAGGTGATATCGAACCAGTTGCCATCCCGCTTGTGCTTGAAAGCGAGCTTGGATCCGTTGATGGTGCTGACCTCACGGAACATCTGGTACAGAGACGGATAATCCATGGTGGTTCCCCCAGATCGAGCCGGCGCCGTGGCTCCCCTGGAGCCGCATCTCCGACAATTTCGGTTCAATCCCTTCATTTACCGCCTGCGTGGCGGCGACACAATACCCAAAAGGGTGGGTAGGCTCCTCGCGATCACTCGCAACCGAGATGGGCGATCGAGTTCGCGTAGTAACTCAGCAGCGGCAGCTCTCGTGGCTCCACCGCGAGCAGCTCTCCGCTGTCCCTCTCCACCACTCTCCTCAGCAACAACATTCGCAGCCCGACGTCGATGGCGTACTCCCGGTCTTGACGGGGGACATAGACGTGATGGCCACGAGCCTCGCACCGATCGATGAGCTTCTGGACCTCGGCTTTGAGCTCCAGGTCACTCAGACGCTTGTCGGGCTCACGCAGCAGGACAGTGGCCACCAGCGCCACGGGGGTCACGGGCACGATCCGTCCGATCTCCTCCATCAGGCGGTCAGCCAGCTCTCCCACTCGAGCAAAGCGCTCCTCCCTATCCAGGGACCGTAGATCCAGGTTGCGCTCCGCCAGGTAGGCCTTCGCGAAGACCGGGCTGCCGAAGTTCACGCAGGCGTATCCGAACCGGTGCCACTTCGCCATCATCATCAGCTGCAGCTGCCGACTGACGAAGCGGCCGGTGGTGTGCGCTGCCCCCAGGCCCTTCTTCCGACCGCCGCCGGGATCCAGGTCCAACAGGAGAGTCCTGTCCTCCAGGACCCGGTCGTAGTTGACTGCCACAGGAACAAACGCCAGGTCTCGCTCCCCTTCGGTGTCGAACTCCCGCAGCATGTAGTCGAGTAGTCCCAGCTTCGGCTCGCCCAGGCCTCCGTCTCGGCTCAAGCCCCCTTCGGGGAAGACCGCCTGGGTCACCCCCTCCGCGGTGGCCATTTGCACGTAACGCTGAAGAACCTTGCGGTAGAGATCGTTGCGCGATCGACGCCGCACGAAGTACGCACCCATGGATCGAACCAGGGATTCCAGAGGCCAGATGCGCGCCCACTCGCCGACGGCGTAGCTCAAGACCGCCCTCTCCGCCACCAAGTAGGAGACGAGCACATAGTCCATGTTGCTGCGGTGGTTGATGACGAAGACCACCGTCGAGTCTTGATCGATGGACGCCAGTCCAGCCTCGTCAGATAGCCCCAGGCGTACCCGGTACAGGGATCGGGCGATCCGTCGAGCGGTGCCGTATGCGAGTCTGAAATAGAAGTAGGCATTGAAGGCCGGCACGATCTCTGACGCGTAGCGCTGGACCCTGTCCAGCGTCTCTTCCGGTCGCAGATCGTTCTCCTGGGCGTGAAGCTCGGCAGCCGCCGCCACCTCGGGGTCGTAAATCAACCTGTCGATGAGGACCTGCCGCTTGGTGAGCTTGAAGGGGCGGCCACGAATCTGGAATCGGTTTTCGAGCTCGTCGAGCACACGGCGGACACGCCTCCGGAGCACCCAGCGCAGGCTGGGCCGAATCAGATAGTCGAGAGTCGCCAGCGTCGCGAAGGCGACCAGGAAGACCACCAGCCACAGAGGGAGGGTCACAGGCTGTGTCATTCGAGCCGCACCAGGATAGCGGGCGCTCCCTCCCGGAACAAGCGTCCCGAGGCTGAGGCGGCCGTCGAACCTCCGGCCGGTCTTTGAGGGCTCGAGGTCCTGGGCAGTAACAACGCTGTGATTGGGGGTCCAACGTGGGGCCCTGGGGGCGTAAGGGTTTGGGGGTAACTGCTCAGCAGGGAACCTACCGAGGCGCGATGAAGTGACAAGGTAGCCGCCCGCCCTGGATGTAGGGGAGGGGCTCGACCCCTCCCATGGGAGCCCGCAAGGGGGGCTCCCCTACGATGCCGACGCCGTCCCCTAGGCGGGCCACCCGGACGAACCTCTACACGACAACCGATGTAGGCTGATGAGCCAGCGGTGGGCAGGGGCCCTACTTGTCGAGCTCGTCCAGGGCTTCGAGCAGCTCGCCGACGGAGGGGCGCACCTTGTAGTCGGTGTCCACTCGCAGGTAGCGAATCACTCCCTGCCGGTCGAGGATGGCTGTGGTCGGATGGGGCACCACCGGATTCTGCTCGTTGACCAATCCCCAGCTGGCGCTGACCCGGTTCCCGGGATCAACCAGAATCGGAAAGTCTATTCCTTCCTCCTCCTGGAACCTCCGGAGCCTCTCGACTTTGTCTGGGCTCACCACCCAGAGCTCAGCGCCCCGCTCTCGAATGGCTTCCACACCTGCGTGCAGCTCACCGAGCTGCTTGCGGCAGTAGGGTCACCACGTTCCCCTGAAGAACGTCAGAACCAGGGGTTTGTCCTCCCGTAGGCTGTCGAGTTTCCGAGACGATCCGTCGGTCGCAGACAGACTGAACCCTGGCGCCTGCTGGCCAACCTCGACCCGGACCTCCTGCACTACCTCCCCGTCGGCACCTGCCAAGACAGTCGCAAATCCAAGAACACACATCAGGGCCAGTCCATTCAAAGCTCGAGTTCGCATTGGAGCCTCTCCATTCTCATGACACCCAACAGTACGGGAGCCGCGACTTCGCGGCTCCCTGGATGATTCCCTATTCCCCTACGCCCTCAGGCCCTCGAGCCCTTACTGCTTCACAGGCCAGCCGGCAGAGGCGCCGGGCGCTTCAGTTCCCATGGGCCTCCAAGCCCGCAAGATCGCCTGGAGGTACGACGGGCGCTTCGACCCTCCAACATCCAGCCCGACTACTTGGGCTGAATGTTGTGATTCACCCGAAACAGGTTCGTCGGGTCGTACACCTTCTTGATCTCTGCCAGGCGCTCGTAGTTGCCACCATAGGCGTTTCCGACGCGGTCCGTTTCGTCGTCCGGCATGAAATTCACATAGACATCGCCCGTGGCATAGGGCTCCACGTCGCCGAAGAGCTTCCTCGCCCACGACACGCACAACTCGTCTTCATCCGCCGTCTCCCACCGCGTATGGACGTTCATCGTGAAGGCCGCGTTCCTGGCCCAATAGGCAGTGTCCGTGGGAGCGACTCGGCTCGAGGCGCCGCCCAACTGCGCGAGAAAGATCTCGGAGTGGCCCGACGGGAGGTTGCCGGCCGCTGAAACCAGGACATCGAAAAGCTCGTCGGTCAGCCCCGCGAAGTTGTGGGACTTCCAGTAGTTCCTGAATCCTGGAGTGAGCAGGGGATCGAACGCCGTCTGCCAGCCCACGTACGGGTGCGGGCCGATGGCATCGGCGATCGGATTGCCATAGTCGCGCAGGGCTCGAAGCGCCGTCTCGCCCGACTCCATGTCACCGGTATACATCACCGCGAAGACCAGCACATCGGTGCCGTGGACCTCTTCCGG
>JARFQS010000061.1 GCA_029287645.1 Thermoanaerobaculia bacterium
TGCCGGTTGCGTAGCCCGCTTCCGAGAGTATCTCCGCCATCGTGACTTCCCACTGCACCAACCCATAGACGCCTTCGCCCAATGGCACCGTGCCGTTGCCGCTGCGGATCGCGTACCGTCCCGTCATGATCGCGGAACGAGAGGGCGTGCATTGGACTTCCACGTTGAAGTTGGTGAGGCGAAGACCTTCGGCAGCTATCTGATCGAGCCGGGGCGTTGCGGCTCCACGGACTATGCCTCCACCATTGAATCCCGGCTCACCCCAGCCGAAGTTGTCCATGAAGACGAGGACGATATTGGGTTTCTCCTGTGCTACCACCGCCCCTGCCAGACTCGCCAGAATCAACATGACTGCGAATACAGCAGATGCTCTTTTCATGGACACTCTCCCCTTGATCGCCCCGAACCCCCCGGGGGGCGGTGTGACCCGCCCCCAGGGGGAACCACGAGGAACTGTTACGAGCTCAGCCTGGATACCCCTTGGTTATTCGACCAACTCGATCTCACCCGGTCGCCAGGTCTTGTCGAACCAGGGCTCGGTCGGGCTGTAGAGACGCAGGAGGCAGAACCATCCCTTGTTGGGAACAGTCTGTATCCAATTCGACTCTTTCCCCTTGGGTGCTTCGGGGCCGAAGAAGAGATCAATTGACCCATCGTCATTGGTGATCATTTCGTCCCGCTTGTTGTTCTTGTTTGGGTATGGCTGGCCGGTTTGTAGCATGGAGCGAGTCTGCGAATCGTAGACGACGATCGACATGAATTTTTCGGCTGGCACATCCCCTGGCAAGTTCAGCTTGTAATTCTTGCCGCCGTCCAAATAGTTGCCATCGTTATCCAGATAGCCCCAAGCGTATTGGGATCCCTTGCCGATCAGCTTCCAAACCATGGCTGGAGAGTTGAAGGTCGCCATGTAGAAGTATTGCGCTCGAGCATCGATATTGCGTCCGCCCAGACCTTGATCGCTGATCCACTCGTGCGAGTTGCCGATCATTCCACGCTTCCAGTAGCTGCCCTCGTAGAGGAACTCGTCCTGATTCCGTTCGTACCAGAACAGGGCACGTGCGGTCGCATTTCCCAACTTCGCAGCTTGCTCCAGAATCTTCTTCATCCTCTCATCCGGGGCAAAGGGCTTGCCTTTCTGGATGCCAATGGACGCGAAGAGGCCCCGCAGCTCGGGATCAAGAAATTCGAGCGGCTCGCGGTCAATCACAGTGTGGAGTTCCTCGAAAAAGTGGTAGCTCGCAGCATGAACGGTGTTGAAGTCCTTTCCTGTTCCCTCGATGAACTCCATCTCGGGCGGGTTCGCTGCGCTGCTGAGTGGATAGATCTTGATCCCCTGCCTGAACAACTGGCTGGAATAGTCAGGTTTGCCATCCTTCAGGAACCCGCGCAACAGGGCCCAGACCGCATAGCTGCGTGACTCAGCAATCGTATAGACACCCAGCGGAACGAGCCCATCGAAATCCGCCTTCTCATATCCGGGTGGAAGGATCAGGAACTTCCCGCCATTTCCACGATGAGGACCGGGAGGGCCCATATCGACAATGTTTCGCGAAAATGAATCGATCATGATCCCGGGTCCTGAACCGGCGGGGATTTCAACGACCGTCGGCCCGTCTCTTTCCAGATCGAGAAAAGTCGTGAAGTAAACCGTGCCTGCATTGCCAGTGAGGAACAGCGATCTGCTGTCCATCAATCCGTCAAAGATTATGGCTTGGTTCGCCTTCCTCAGGCCCATAGCAGTGTGACCAGCCCGAGCGGCCTCGAAGTTTGAGGCTGGCATTCCGTTCAAAACGGTCTGCAGAGCGCGGTTGAGGTCCAGGTTGACAAAAAGCGCCTCGGCAGCCCTCTCGTCGGGAATCCCGTCAAAGAATTCAAGCGTGCCGAGCTTCGTCTCCACCTGGTCGGGCGTCAGTACCCACTCGGGAATCTCTGTATTGAAGCCAGGCGTCGGTTCTTGAGCATGACTGGCCGGAATGTTTAGCAACGCAGCCAGCACGGCCGAGGCTGCGAACGTGGACCTTCTATGCAAGGTCCTTCTCAGGCTCATAGTTCTCCTCCTTCTGTTTGCGGTCGGGTCTTCTCGTCCTCGCTCTTCATCCGAAGGCTCACGTACGGCGAGGCGTTGGTCACGACAGCGCCGTTGGCAATCAGCAGCCGCAGAGCTTCGAGTGCTCGATCATCGACCCATCGCACTCCCTCGAGACTCAGCGTTAGAGGAAGCTGAACACCCGCGCAGGCTCGCTCGAGCTCGGTCACGGAGTCGTCTTCGAGACGTCCGTCGACCCTCATCAAGGTACCCTCCTCGGCCTCGACCCGCGTAATCCGCAAAGTCACGATAGCGAGGTAGAAGGCAAGTCTCATGCCCGAGAAGGTGAGGCCTGAGGGATTCTCCGTGGCGGCCTGCTAGTCATTGAAGGTCCGTCGTCCTCGACGATCTCGAGATCGAGTCGGTGGGGTGTTATGATTCACGCCTTGGCGACATCTGTTACACCCCGGTGTAGATTCTTACGCTTTTGTCAGAGGCGATGCGGACTTGATTCGTGATTCATAAGGAGGGTGCCCATGCGTTCGCCAGGTGAACTGAACTCCGAGAAACTGTCCAGCTTCCTCTGGGAACTCCTCCGGTACAGCCCAGGAGCGACGATTCTGGTGGATCGCGAAGAGACAATTGTGGCTACCAACGCTAACGCCGCCAAGTTGCTGCGCTCCGAGCGTGAGGAGTTGGAAGGAAGGGCGATCGAGACTCTGATCCCGGCGCATGTCCAGGAGGCGTGGTCGCAGTTCTTCACTCGATGTTTCAGTAATACGGAGGACTGGCCGTTTGAGGAGGCTCGCGACCTCTGGGTACGGCGAGCCGATGGGTCCGAGATTCCGGTCAGGATCAGTCTGCAGCGATGGCCCAGTGACGCCCCGACTCATGTCGTAGCTTGGATTCAGGACATGGCGGAGTACCAGGAGGCTCTGGAAACCGTGCGCGAAAGCGAGAACCGGTTCCGGATCGCCGCGCGGCACACCGCGGATTTCATTCAGGAAGCGAACTTCGAGACGGATCAGCTGAAGCTGTTTGGTGACGTCGATCAGCTCATGGGGTTTCCACCGGGTGGTTTCCCCCGCACCGTGTCTGGATGGCTCGATCGAATCCACCCCGAAGATCGGGATCGAGTCGTGGGTGAGTTCGAGGCGTTTATCGAGGCTGGCGAGGATAGCTGGTGCTTCAATTACCGGATGCTCGCTGCCGATGGATCCTCCCACTATTGGGTGGACAGCGGCACCGTGACGGAATTCAGCCAGGACGGCAAGATCCTGCGAGGCGTCGGTGCCGCGCAGGACATCACCGAGAGCGTCTTGCGTGAGATCGAGCTCGAGAAGGCTCTCGCCGAGCTGGCGACCGCGAAGGAGCGACTCTCCACCGAGAACATCTATCTCCAGGAGGAGATTCTGAAGAGCCTCGACTACGAGGACATCGTGGGGAACTCCGAGAGTTTTCGGCGGACGCTGGCGCAGGTCAGGATGGTGGCGGATCTCGAGGCTACCGTGCTACTGACGGGAGAGACAGGGACCGGGAAGGAGCTGCTGGCTCGGGCCCTCCATGCTTCGAGCCAGAGGAGTGATCGGCCGCTGATCAAGGTGAATTGTGCCGCCCTGCCC
>JARFQS010000340.1 GCA_029287645.1 Thermoanaerobaculia bacterium
GATCTGTACCGCTCGAAGGCCTTCTTCTCACCGACCACCACCACTTGGGTCGCAGCCCTCGCCGCAAGCTCGCCGAGGCTTTTGTAGATCGGTCCCTGACTCCCCGGTGGCTCAGACACTTCTCCGAGCACGGCAACTCGATGCTTCGCCGGAATCTCGGCCAGGGTCTCGAGGGCCGTTTCGATCGTCTCCATGGAGGATTTGTAGTCATCGCGAAGAAGAAAGGCTCCGCCCTCGAGCTCCACGATCTGCATCCGGCCCGGGGTCGGCCCCACCTTCTCGACGCGGGGCAGGACCTCACCGAGATCGAGCCCCTCACCCACCGCTACCGCCGCTGCCGCGAGCACGCTGTAGACCAGGTGCCGTCCCAACAAGCGGGTCGAGACAGAGATGCTCTTGCCATGGGTGCGCAGCGTGAATCGCATGCCCTGCGGCCAGTCGATGCTCACGTCTTCCGCGCGCACCGAATTCGATGGCTCGAAACCGAAGGTGATGATTCTGGCTTCTGTCTGGCTCGACATCCAGGCGACATTCGGATCGTCCCCATTCAGCACAGCCAGGCCCTTCTCTCGGAGACCCCGTACCATCTCGGCCTTCTCGTGCCGGGTGGCTTCGAGCGTCTTGAACGAGCGGTTGTGCTCGCTGCCAATCGAAGTCACGACGACGATGTCCGGCTGAATCATGGCCACACTCGGCCACATCGTTCCGGGGCCGTCGACAGCGACCTCGATGGCCGAATAGCGGTGCCAGGGGCGAACACGGAACATGGCCCTGGCCAGGAAGCTGCCGGCATTGCGCTCGGAGAGTCTGCTGACATCTCCGCCAAGGGCCGCCATCGTGGTCCGAGTCGCCGTCGACTTTCCGAAGGAGCCGACAATGGTCGCGATCCGGGTATGTCGCACCAGGGTGCGCCGGTAGAGTGTGGCGGCCCGAAAGAGCACAGGCTTGGCACGTCGGAAGAGCCGAGTCTGCAGCTGAAGCCGGCCCAGTGGCGACCTGAGCATCTCCAGGGCTTCCCGTCCACTGGAAGGCAAATCGGTTCTTGTCAGAGCCACTCCTTCTTCTCCCAGATCATGCCGCAGGAAGACCGAAGGATATCGGTTTTCGAGTCGTCGGAGTCGGTGGATCTAGAACTCGACCTCCAGCAGGACCTCGGCCCGGTGCTCCCCCATCTCGATTTCGAAGCGATTCATGCCTCGCCCGAAGTGGTTGGACAGCAACCTGAAGTCCACGACCGCCCTGTAGGTGTCTTCCCCTTCGTCCCCCAGCACTGTCACCTGGATCGGGTTGATCTCGTTGCCATTGACCGACACCACGTTGGCTCTCGTCAGTGAGCCCTCCTCAGCGCGGAGCATCAAGGGAAGCTCTTTGATCTTCTTCTCGAGATCGAGCTTCTCGTAGACAATCTTCACTACGAAACCGGGCTCTTCAGGGTCCTGGACAGGCCCAGGAGCATCGACCGCGACTTCCACATCGGTCGGGGCGCGGACCACGGCGTCGAAAATCGTGCCGGGCTCCAGGAAGACGTTCTTGCCCTTGATGAAGACGAAGGGCCAGGCCAGGGCGACAGCCAGACCGATGGTGACACCCATCCTTCCCTTGCCGGATCGGTCGTAACCTCCGTCGAGTGCCACGTGCTGCTTGTCGACAGCCGGAGCACTCAGCACCTCGATCTCGAGAAATCCCTTCTGGCCGGCCATTCGGGCCTTCTTCATCCTCTCGACCTTTGCGTAGACCGGAGTCCCGGCGGCGATCACGCGGTGCCCGTCGACCCAGACGTCTCTCCAGACATGAGCCTGGACGATGTCACCCGTTTGGACGGCATAGACCTCCTTCTGGCGGGTGGTGACTTGCCGGTCGAGCTCGCAGAAGACCGTGGTTCCGAAGGGGATCGTGACGGTCTCTGCAGGCATTGCAACGGCCGGCAGTAGGAGTGAGAGATAGACGCAGAGTACTTTTCTCATGGGCTCGGCCCTCCTCACGTTTGCTGGTTTGCAGATTCCATGCCCTCGATCGAATCATCGGCGACAAGGGGTCGCCCTCACAGAAGAAGGCGACGGAATCGACAAAGTTCCGCAGTCGGATCAGTACAGGTCGAACAGGAGGATACGGGCGTCCAGGGGGCCGTTCCGGACCGGTATGCGCCGGCTCGGCCGCAGACCGATGTGCTTGCCCAGTCCTTCTCCACCCGCCAGCACCACGGCCTTCCAGCCGGCATAGCGCTGCTTCATGAGATCACCCAGTCGGGGCCATTGATCCCGATTCTCCTCCAGGCGCTCACCGTAGGCGGGATTGACAACCAACAGACCGGGGCCGGCTGGCGGCTGGAAGGAATAGCCGTCTCCGACCTCGAGAGAGGACAGTCTGGCCAGACCGGCTTTCCGTAGGTTCGTGCCTGCGGCCTCGATGGCCGCCGGATTCTGATCGACCCCGTAGAGGCGCAAACCGGTCTCCGGTACTCGGCTACCCTCCCGTCGCAGAGACTCCCAGGCTTCCCGGCCGATGCCAGGTATGCGCTCAAGAGCCCACCTCTTGCGGAGACGACCCGGCGCCAGGTCGAGAGCTACCGCTGCCGCCTCGGCCAACAGTGTCCCGGAGCCACACATCGGATCCACCACCGCACCCTGTCCATCCCAGCCCGACGCGAGGATGCAGGCCGCCGCCAGGTTCTCCCGGACCGGCGCCTCGCTGGTCGCCATCCGGTAACCCCGCCGGTCCAGGGGATCTCCAGACGTATCCAGAAGCAACGTGGCACGGTCGCGAGACAACCAGACCCGGAGCTGGATGTCGGGGTCCTTGCGATCGACGGAGCCTCGACGTCCGTAGCGCCGCCGCTGAGCATCTACGATTCCGTCCTTGACCTTCATGCCCACCCAACGGGTGTCGCGGATCTGCGACCTGGCTGTGGTGGCACGAATCGCGAAGGTGTGACGTGGATCGAAGAGCCGGGTGCTCTGCAGGCCATCCCAGTTCTTCGGGTTTTCGACGAGTCGGCCGGCGCCGACCTCCAGGGCCTCGGCATTCGATCCGTCCCAGGCGGCCAGCTCGACCAGCACCCGGTTGGCGGTCCGTAGGCGCCAATTGGTCTGCAGTACATCTCCCCACGTGCCTGAGAAGGTGATCGCTCCACGCTCCCGCCGACACTTCGAAGCGCCGAGCTCCCGCAGCTCCGCCTCGAGAAACTCCTCCAAGCCCAGTGCGCAGGTCGCGACGAGTCGAAGGGACACAGCTCAGAAGGGAAAGAACACGGGTACGAGAAAGGTCAGCACGAAGAAGATGACTATGGTCAGAGGCGTACCCACCCTCAGATAGTCGCGCGAACGGTAGCCACCGGCACCCATCACCAACAGGTTGGCTTTGTGGGAGAACGGCGTCATGAAGGCTGCCGAAGCGGCCAGGCTCACCCCCATCATCAACGGATAGGGACTGATGCCGAGCGTCTCGGCCGCGTTGAGCACGACCGGCGCCAGCAGAACCACGGCGGGCGCACCGTCAAGACCCTGCGACAACATGCTGGCTAGCACGATCAGGGCCGCCAGCGTTGCATGATTGCCCAAGGGTCCCGCCAGGTTGGTCACCCCGTCGGCCAGAAACATGGCCGCTCCGGTCCGTTCCATGGCCATGCCCACGGGTAGCACGGCCGCCACGAGAAAGATGGCCTTCCACTCGATCGCCCGATAGGCATCCTGCATGGTCAGCGCCCCGAAGAGAATCGCCAGGGATGCGGCAGCAAAGGCGGCGACATGAATCGGCTGCACCCCCGTTGCCACGAGCCCGATCATCAGCAGCAACGCGGCGAAGGCCCACGGCGCCTTGCTCAGGCGCGGCGGTGCCTGGTCCGCCCACGACAGCACCACGAAGTCGGGCTCGGCTGCCAGCTCCCGGATCTTCTGTCGCGGCCCGTGCAAGAGCAGCGCATCCCCGAGGCGAAGAGGCACATGGGAGAAGTCCACATGGTGAGGCTGGCCCTCGCGCCACAAGGCCAGAGCCAGCAGTCCGTAGCGGCTCTGGAATCGAAGGTCGGCGAGCGTCCGACCGATGGCAGCGGAGCGCGGAGCCAACGCGGCTTCGACCATGCCGATCTCTTCCGACTCCAGCGGCGCCTCCTCGGGCTCTTCCTCGAACTGCACTTCCCCGAGGTCGAAGAGGGTTACGAGTCGCTCCGGATCGCCTCCGATCAGCAGCCGGTCGTCGACTCGGAGAACCTCCGACGGCGAGACGGCCAGATGGGTCTCGCCCTCACGAATCAGGCCCGCGACAGTGAGACCCACCAGCTCACCCAACCGGCTGTCCTGGATGGACGTTTCCACCAAGGGTGAACCTTCCGGAATCCGGACCAGATGCAGCTGGCTGACCAGGTCTCGAATCGCCGTGAGACCGGTCTGGAGGACCTCGAAGTCCGGATGCCGCGACAGCCTTTCCACACAATCCTTGGAACCCAGGGCGAAGATCTCGTCCTCGGCACGCAGCACCCACTCACCGAGCTCGACGCCCTGAACGTGATCCCCGCGACGCACGCCGACGACGACCAGACAGAAGCGATCGCGAAATGCGAGCTCCTTGAGGTTGAAGCCGATCAGTGGCGAGCCAGCCAGGACGCGCGCCCGCACTCCGCTGACACCCCGCACCGGACTCGGCAGCTCCGCCACCCGGATCTGCTCGATCTCGAGTTTTTGCATCCGCAGGAGCTCGCTGAGATCGGAGGCCTGGCCATCCACCATCAGGACGTCGCCACCCCGCAGCACCGAATCGCCGCGGGGCATCTTGCGACGCTTGTCCCCCCTCTGAATGGACAGCACCTTGACGCCGAGAGTGTTCCCGAGGCGGGTCTCGGCCAGGGTCATCCCATCGAGAGGCGTATCGTCCGGAAGCCGAATGGAAAACAGGTGCTCCTTGAGCTGATAGACCTGCGTCAGGTCGCGGGACTCGGCTTGAGCCGGGCCGTGCTGCTCCCCGGCCGGTAAGAGCTTGCGCCCGAGAGTCAGCATGTAGATGACCCCGAGCGCCAGCAGTGCCAGGCCCATGGGTGTGAAATCGAAAAGCGAGAAGGGTTTGAGCCCTCGTTCCCCGAGCACCTGCGCAGCGAGGATGTTGGGGGGGGTTCCCACCAGGGTCGTGGTTCCCCCGAGAATGGCACCGAAGGCCAGGGGCATGAACAGACGACCTGGCGAGAGGCCGGCACGCCGCGCGATCGTCGCCACCGCCGGCATCAGCACAGCCGTGGCAGCGATGTTGTTCATGAAGGCCGAGAGGATTCCGCACGTCACCATCAGCACGATGATGAGGCGGGTCTCACTGTTTCCGACGAGTCGGTGGATGCGGCCACCGATCACATCCGCCACGCCGGTCTCGAGAAGCGCCGCGCCGACGATGAAGACGGACAACATGGTGATCACCGCCGGTGACGAAAAACCCGTGAAGGCCTCGGCCGGCGTGAGGTAGCCCGTGAAGATCAGGGTGGAGAGGCCCAGGAACGCCGTCAGATCCACGGGCAGCTTCTCGGTGAGAAACAGATACACCATCACCGCCAGCAAGGCGAACAGGAATGCGATCTGTGGCGTCACGATCTCATTCTATCCATTGATCGACAGGTCGTCGGGCCCGAGTGACAACGAGCTTCGGACCGCTACAACGAGGCCCTCTAGCTCTACGAGCACGCCCGGGTGATGTAGCGAGCGATCAAGCTGTAGACGTGGAATCGAGTTCCATCCCCTTCCTTGATGGCGTGGGTCCGGTTCGGATAGACCATCATGTCGAATGGCTTGCCCAGCTCGATGAGGCGGTTCACCAAGCGCTCGGTTCCCTGGTAGTGCACATTGTCGTCCGCTGTGCCATGAACCAGGAGAAGACGTCCCTCGAGTCCTTCGGCGAAGTGAATCGGTGAGCCGATCCTGTACCCCTCGTCGTTGTCGTCCGGCAGACCCATGTAACGTTCCTGATAGATCGTGTCGTAGAGCCTCTGGTCGGGCACCGGCGCAACCGAGACGCCCACCTTGAAGATCTCTGGGTAGCGAAACATGCAGTTCAGGGTGTTCGATCCGCCACCGCTCCACCCCCAGACTGCCACCCTC
>JARFQS010000195.1 GCA_029287645.1 Thermoanaerobaculia bacterium
CTATCTCGAGCGGCGCGCGGCTCTGGTCGGAGAGCTCCTGGCCGAACGCGAGTTGATCGAGGCGGCCGATGGCAGCGAGCTCTACACCCGTCGCCGGAGGCCGCAACGGAAGGTCAGCCTGCGCGGCGTCGACAGTGGGTCAGCGATTCTGGACATGAATACCGAGAAGGTGATCGGTACGGTCGACGGCATCCGGGCCCTGCGCGAGTGTCATCCCGGAGCGGTCTATCTGCACGCCGGCCGGCAGTACCTGGTGAGGCAGCTGGATCTGGAGGCTGGACGTGTGCACGCGGAGCCCACGAGGGTCGACTATTTCACGGTGCCGCTCACCGAGAAGGAGACCCGGATTCTGGAGATCCTGGATTCCCGCCAGGAGGGCAGCCTGCAGGCGTGGTTGGGCCGCCTCAGGGTTACCGAGAGAGTGGTCGGGTACGAGCGCAAGAAAATCCAGAGCCGCGAGGTCCTGGACCGGCACGAGCTGGATCTTCCGCCTGTCCAGTTCGAGACCGTGGGGCTCTGGTGGGCGGTTCCGAGGGCACTGGAAGCCGAGCTCAAGGAGGCAGGGCGCCACTTCATGGGCTCGCTTCACGCGGCGGAGCATGCCGCGATCTCGTTGATGCCACTTACGGTGGTCTGTGATCGGGGCGACATCGGTGGCATCTCCATTCCCCTGCACAATCAGGTCAGAGCCGGCTCGGTCTTCATCTACGACGGTCACGCCGGTGGTGTGGGGATCTCGGCCAAGGGGTTCGAGGAGCTTCGAGCCCTTCTGGGACGGGTCGTCGAGCTTCTGGAGGGTTGTGATTGTCAGGAGGGCTGCCCGTCGTGCGTCCAATCACCGAAGTGCGGGAACGGGAATCGACCTCTCGACAAGAAAGGTGCTCTCGCTCTGTTGACCCGCCTCCTGGCGGAGGAGGGCGAATCGCCCGGGATACCCGTCGAGATCGATCTGCAAGCTGGATCTGACGCTCCTGAAGAAGGCACGCCGGAGACAGACAGTGCCGAGGTTCGGGAGCCCGTTCCTGGAACCGAGCTGCTTTCCGAGGAGGCTCCGGAACCGGCAAGGGTGACCCGTCCGAAGCCGACTCGTCAGGCGGGTACGGGAGGCGGAACGGTTCTCTTCGATCTCGAAACCCAGCTGTCGGCGGCGGATGTGGGTGGATGGCAGAATGCCCACCGGATGTTGGTGGCCATCGGGGTGGTCTGTCATCTGGAGGAGGGGCGGCTGGAGAGCTTTGGCGAGTCGGAGGTCGGTTCGCTCATCGAGCGCCTCGAGGGGGCAGATCTTGTGGTCGGCTTCAATATCGCCCGCTTCGACTACAAAGTGCTGTCCGGCTACACCGGTGTCGACTACCGACGTACTCTCTCGACGCTCGATCTCCTCGAGGAGGTCCGCAAGAAGCTGGGCTTTCGGCTCAGCCTGGATCACCTGGCGAACGCCACACTGGGCGTGAGCAAGTCAGCGGACGGGCTACAGAGTCTCGAATGGGTCCAGCAGGGACGTCTCGACCTGGTGGAAGAGTACTGCAGGCACGATGTGGAGATCCTGCGGGACCTCTACCTGTTCGGCCGTCGCATGGGTCACGTGCTGTACGTCGACCGCGACGACCGAAAGGTGAAGTTGCCGGTGGAGTGGTAGTCGGGCCTCAGGTGGTCGCCTGGAGCTCGCGCTCGCCGCTCAGCACGCCGATCACTTTGTCGATCGCCCAGTCCAGCTCTTCGCGGTTGATCACCAGCGGGGGAGCGATACGGATGACGTGCTCGTGCGTCTCCTTGCAGAGCAGGCCCTCGCGCTGCAGAGCTTCGCAGAATCGCCGCGCACCGCCCGCCTCGGGACGGAGCTCGATACCGACCCAGAGGCCCCGTCCCCGGATCTCCTGGATGAGATCGGAGTCGAGGGCGCCGAGACGCTCCATCAGGTACTCACCCTGAGCGAGCGAATTCTCGACGAGGCCCTCATCCACGAGGACGTCGAGAGCCGCACGGCCTACCGCGGCGGCCACCGGATTGCCTCCGTACGTGGAGCCGTGGTCGCCGGGCTGGAAGACATCCATGACCTCGTCGTCGGCCAGCATGACGGAGACTGGGTACAGACCACCGGAAAGGGCCTTGCCCAGGATCAGCACGTCGGGCCGGATGTTCTCGTATTCGTAGGCGAACATCTTCCCCGTGCGACCGAGACCGGACTGGATCTCGTCCATCATCAGGAGAGCCCTGTGCTCCTTGCAGAGGCTGGCGATCTCGGAGAGGTATCCGTCGGGTGGAATGATGATGCCGCCCTCTCCCTGGATGGGCTCGATAAGCACTGCTGCCACGTTCGGGTTCATGGCCTCTCGGACAGCTTCGATGTCGCCGTACTCCAGAAGCGTGAAGCCCGGCGCGAACGGGCCAAAGCCGGAGCGATACTGTTGGTCCGACGAGAAGCCGACGATGGTCGTCGTCCGGCCGTGGAAGTTCTGACTGAAGACCAGGATCTCGGCCTGGTTGTAGGGCACACCCTTGACGGTGTAGGCCCATTTCCGCGCGGCCTTGATCGCTGTCTCGACGGCCTCGGCGCCGGTGTTCATGGGCAAGGTCCTGGAAAACCCGGTCATCTCGGTCAGCTGTTTGTAGAAGAGGCCGAGCTGATCGTTGCGAAAGGCGCGTGAAGTCAGAGCCATCTTCGAGCTTTGATCGACCAGCGCCTGGACGATCCTCGGGTGACAGTGGCCCTGGTTCACCGCCGAGTAGGCGGCGAGACAGTCCATGTACTTCTTCCCGTCCACGTCCCAGACCCAGACGCCTTCGCCTTTCGTGATGACCACGTCGAGCGGGTGGTAGTTGTGCGCCCCGTAACGGTCTTCGAGCTCAACATAATCGGCGGTGGTCGTCGGCATGGCTCTCTCCTCGGGCCCTGACGGAGAATCGGCAGGGGTAGATCGGTTGATTTTGGGTGATCCGAGGCCACTGATCGAGGCCCTGGAGTCGTCAAGTTGTACCACAAAAGAAGGGTGTTGGCGAGCCTGCTGGTCCCACGGATCGGTGGCCGAGACTGGACTGGAGGGTCCGGTGCGGCTAGGGTCTGAGCGCCGGCCTCGATGAGGCCCTGCAACGCCCGAGATCGACGGCGAGATCATGCTCAAATCCTCTTCCATCGGCCGACTCGAGGTGCTCGTAACGGCGCTGCTCTTTTCCACCGGTGGCGCTGTCATCAAGTCTGTTTCGATGACGGGTTGGCAGGTGGCGGGCTTTCGGTCGGCCATCGCCGCCGCCTTTCTGGTCGTGGCATTGCCCTCCGCACGAAGGGGCTGGACGTGGAGGACCCTGGCGGTGGGCGGGGCCTACTCCGGTGCTCTGATCTCCTACGTCCTGGCGAACAAGCTGACGACCGCCGCCAGCACGATCTTCCTCTACTCGACGGCACCGCTCTACATTCTGATTCTGGGTCCACTGGTTCTTCGGGAGCCCGTGCGCAGGAGAGATCTCATGGTGATGGGGGCCCTCGCGCTGGGGATGAGCTTGTTCTTCCTGGACGTCGATCCCGTCACTGCCAGTGCGCCCAGTCCGCTTGCCGGGAATCTCCTGGCTGCTCTGGGTGGACTCTTCTGGGCTCTGGTAGTCGTCGGACTGCGTTGGCTCGGACGGGAACAGTTTCCGGCCCAAGGTGGATCCGTGGCCGCCGTGGTTGCGGGCAACCTGATCGCCGCGCTGGTATGTCTCCCGATGGCCCTACCTGTCGTCAGCGCGACATCCACGGATGGGTGGCTGATCGCCTATCTCGGTGTCATCCAGGTGGGAGTGGCCTACGTGGTCTTCACCCGGGCGCTCGGCAGGCTTCCAGCCCTGGAAGTCTCCCTCCTCCTGCTGATCGAGCCGGTGCTCAATCCCCTGTGGGCATGGCTGGTGCACGGTGAGACGCCCGGCCTGGGTGCCAGGCTCGGAGGCCTGCTGATCCTGGTCGCGACAGCGGCCGCCAGTGTGGCTGGCAACCGTCAGTCCAGGGATTCGTCCTCGACGACCGGGCAGTTGTGATCTCGCCGGTCGGCGAGATCCTGCTTGACCAGATGCTTGAACTCCTGGGGATCGTTGTGGTGGTTCAGGCCATCCCGGTACGTTGGGATGTCGACCTCCTCCAGGTTCATCTTGAGCGTCTTGAAGGGTCGGGGTAGGTGCTGGCCGGGAACCTGCACGTGGTGGAGTCCACCGCTGTAGGCGATCAGCATCTTGCCTTCGGGGATCGCCGCGAGGATATCGGCGATGCCACCCCGGACGGTCATCGGCCTACCCTCGCTGTCGAGGCCGTCGGCGCGTTTCATACGCCCCTCCGGAAGGATGATGATCATGACGTCCTCGTTGACCCGGTCCAGGACAGCTTTCCAGGTGCGGTCCGCCTGGCGGGTGATCGGCAGCATGTGAGGAGCCAGGAGCTTGAAGAACCGGCCCACGATGGGACGACTGACGGTCTTGTCCGCGATCGGCACCATGGCATGCCCGGAGATCCTCCAGAGGAAGCTCAGTGGAACACCACCGGCATACAGCCACTCGAAGAGGCTGGTGTGGTTCAAGATGGTCAGAACCTTGTAAGGGGGTCCCCAGGGATCGTCGGGCTCGGGCTCGATCCAACGGAAGTCGAAGCGATAGAAGATCCGGGTACCGACCCAGATCACGAACAGGATGAAGAAGTTGAAGATCCGTCGCACGTCAGAAATCGGCTACCAGTTTGAGCCAGGTCGAATCGGGTCCGGAGCGTGACCCACTCTCGAAGTCGATTCTCGAATTCACGAAGTTTCTCACATCTGGTGGCGAGTTCCAGACCTCAGGTCGTGGGGTCGTGAGGTAGGATACCGCCTGCCATGATCAAGATCGATCTCTCTGGAAAGCGCTACCTGGTAATGGGGGTCGCCAACAAACGCAGTCTCGGTTGGGCGATCGCGGAGCAGCTTCGGGATGCGGGTGCGGAGTTGGCGTTCACCTATCAGGCCGAGAGGCTGCGGACTGAGCTCGAGAAGCTGACGGCGGATATGCCGGGGACATTGCTGTTCCAGTGTGATGTTACCGACGAGGAGGAGCTGGGAGCCGCCTTCTCGGCCCTCGAGAGCAGCTGGGGGGTGCTGGACGGCATCGTCCATGCCATCGCCTTTGCGCCGCGGGCTGCTATGGAAGGACGCTACATCGACACCACTCGTGACGACTGGCTGACGGCATTGGAGATTTCTGCCTACTCGCTGGTCTCGGTAGCCAGGAAGGCCGAGCCTCTCTTGACCGACCAAGCCGGGATCGTGACCCTGAGCTACTACGCCGCTGAGAAAGTGGTTCCCAAGTACAACGTGATGGCGATCGCGAAGAGCGCTCTCGAGGCCAGTGTCCGTTATCTGGCCTACGAGCTCGGTTCGAAGGGCGTTCGGGTCAACGCGGTATCGGCGGGTCCCGTGCGGACCGTCGCCGCTCGGAGCATCCCCGGGTTCGTCAAGCTGTTCAATCGATTCGCCGAGGTGGCGCCTTTGGGGCGCAACATCACCCACGAAGAGGTGGGGCAGCTCGGCCTGTTCCTGCTATCGCCGATGTCCACGGGGATCACAGGAGAAGTGGTCTACGTAGACGCCGGCTTCCACACGATGGGCATGGAGCTGCCGAGCGAATAGTGCTGTCGAGAGTGTTCAGCCG
>JARFQS010000215.1 GCA_029287645.1 Thermoanaerobaculia bacterium
TCAGAAATCCATTGGTACGGTCTTCGTCACTGCGCCACCCACCCCTACCCCTCCGTGGTCGAACCCGTACGGGCTACCATGTCTTCCTGTGGAAGACCATTGGTACGGTCTCCGTCGCTGCACCACCCACCCACACCCCTCCGTGATCGAACCCATAGGTGCGAAGACCTCCTTCGGCCAGACCGGTGCCTCAAGTCTCATTCCCTCACCACGCACGTACTCGGGTAGAATCGGGGTCACTGATATTGAGCTATCTACGACCGAGATTCTTCGCGAAGGGAGATGATGGATGGAAGATACCCCGCAAGGCCCGCAGGACAGCGCACCACCGCCGCCCCCGCCGCCCGCAGAGCCGGCCCCGGCGCCGCCACAAAAACCGGCCGCAAAGGAGGTCGTGTCAGAGAATCGCGGCGTGATGATCGTGCTTTCCTATCTGTGGCTTCTGGCCCTCATCCCTCTGCTGGTGGAGAAGGAGGACCGCGAGGTCCAGTGGCACGCGAAGCACGGCCTCGTACTGACGGTGGTCGAGGTGGTGGCCATGATCGGTCTGCAGATCGTGGTGATGATCCTCGGAGCGATCAGCGGCGGCCTGGGATGCGTGTTTTCTCTGCTCATTCCAGTCTTGATGCTTGCCATTTTGATCGTTCACATTCTCTGCATCGTCAAGGGAATCAACGGCCAGCGATTCCTGGTCCCGGCCGTCAGCGAGCTCGTCGACCGGTTCTGAGCACCAGAAGAGGCCGGCCAGCAGCACGGGCGTGAGGAGTCCGGCGCCGAGAGCGATCACCTCTAGAGGTGACGTCGAACGGCCGACACGCTACTCTGCCCGAGTGAAAACTGAGGTGGGTTGAGTCGTGCATCTTTCGCAACATCTGGTTCCCTCGATGGTCCTCATTGCGCCGGGCGTCCGTGATCGGGCGGATCTCTTTCGGCGCTTCGGGGAGCTCTTCGAGCAGACTGGTCTGGTCCAATCGGGTGAGCAGGTCGTAGCGCGCCTTCTCGAGCGCGAGGCCATTCTCTCGACTGGAATTGGCGGGGGTGTGGCGGTGCCGCATGCACAGATACCGGGCCTCGGACGTCTGGCCATGGCGGCCTCCACCCATCCCGACGGTCTTGAATATCCGGCCCTTGATAGTCGACCTGTGGAACTGGTCTTCTGCTTGCTCGGTGATGCCAACACCGCAGCGGATCATCTCGCAGGTCTCGCGCGGTTGGCGCGGCTCGCCCGGCGCAGCGAGGCCCTCGAACCCCTCATCGGGGCCGCCAACGGCAGCGCCTTTGTTGAGGCACTGCGACAACTGGAGGGAAGCTGAGTGCGGCTGTTGGTCGCTGTCCTCCACCGCGAGGACTTGCTCGACGAGGTACTCTCCATCCTGGTTGAACTCGAGGAGCCGGACGCGGTCGTCATCGAGAGCCGAAGCGGACTCGAGCTCCTGGAAAGGGATCTGCCGATCTTTGCTGGCCTGCGATCGCTGATCCCAAGCGGGATCGACTTCTCGAGCCTCGTCGTCTGTCTGATCGAGGACGATCGTCGCGCGAACGAGGCCTTGCGGACGATCAGCCGCCTCGAAGATGTGGCCACCGGCGACGTTGCAGGACCGCGCAACACCGTGATGCTGGTTCCGGTGTCGGACGTCAGACATTTCTAGCTTTGGCGATCGCCCCTGCGGCCGCCAGAGCTAGACTGGGACATGCTCCGAGGATCGATTGCCTTCCTGGTCTTGGTGGCCTTTGCCGTGCTCGGCGCCGAGTTGCGCTCTATGCTCGCTCGCCGCGGGTGGCGAGAGCCGACCATGGAGGGAATCTCATTTCTCATCGTAGGTCTTGCGCTTGGAGGACGGGGACTCGGCCTGTTTCCGGAGGATCTGCTGGCCACCTTACGCGTTGTGGTGCTCTTCGGTCTCGCGTGGATTGGCCTGGTTTTCGGCGTCCAAATCGAGCTCCGAATTATCCGTAGGCTCGCGCCCTGGCATCGTTGGGTGGGGTGGCTGACGCCAATTGCGCTCGGTCTTCCGGTCTCCGTGGCGGCTCTGAGTGGCGGCCTGCCTGTGCCACTTGCTCTCGGACTCGGTGCGGTGGCAATGGCGATTTCTCCGAGTGCCCTCGAGGGACTGGCTCGGGGTCAGGTGCTTGGTGATCGAAGAACGGTTCGCCTCCTCAAGCTGGTGATGGCCTTTTCCGGTCTCCCTGCTGTGGCCCTCTTTGCTGTAGCAACGGCGTTGGCCAGCCCACTGGTCGTGGCCGCGGGTGGGTCTTTGCCGGGCTGGAAGCTCGTGGCGGTCACTGTCGCCATCGGATTCCTCGTCGGCTATGCACTGGTCGTGCTGGTGAGAGGTGTGCAGGAGCACATGCAGCTCCTGACGTTGACTGGAGGTGCGATGTGCCTGGTCGCCGGTGCAACCGCAGTTCTTGGTCTCGGGGCGCTGCCGGCGGCGGCCTGTGCCGGGGCGGTGGTTGTCAACCGCAGTGTCTTTCCCCACCGCATGCTGCGGGTGGTCCACTCCCTCGAACGACCGATGCTGGTGGCTCTGCTGGTGCTGGTTGGCGCCTCGTGGACCGGCGCAGCGTTCTCGGTCGAGGTGCTCGTGCTGCTGACGGTTGTACGCATGGCCGCCGCCTGGTTCGCAGGAGAGATTCTCGGTCGAGTGGCTCGGAGCCGACAGGCCGCAACGCGAACGAAGGGACTCGGTCTTGGCCTTCTCCCACAGGGAGAGCTCGCCCTGGGTCTGTTGGTTGCTATCGTGGTCTTCTTCCCCGAGACAGGAGGCATCCTCGAGGCGGTGGTGGCCTCCATC
>JARFQS010000233.1 GCA_029287645.1 Thermoanaerobaculia bacterium
GGCGAAGAGCAGGATGTTGGGCCGCCAGTTCTGAGGGGCTACAGGGAGGTTGCGCAACCGCAGTAGCACCGACCGGGCCAGTGACATCAGCGCGCCATATCGAACATCGCCCCAGGAGGCGCGGATCGCTCGGCGTCGCAAGCCCATGTAGACCAGGATCTCGATGAGCACGGCCAGCAACGCCGCCAACTCATTGATCAGGAACATCACCCACAGACACCCGAGGGAACCGGCCAGCGAAACGATCCAAGGAACCTTGATGGAAGGCCGGTAGAACGGTGAGCCGCTCAGCAGCTCCAGACCGGCGACAAGGTTGATGACGCCGTACGTCGTCAGAAAGAACATCGTCAGCACGGGTGCCACGGTGTTCAGGTCGCCGAGCGCGACGGCCGCCAGCGCCACGGTAGTAGAGAGCGCGTGAAAGAGCAGTTGGCGCTTCCCGAAGCGGGTCGACCGCCGGACAGCCTTCGACAGCACACCGTCATCCACCAGGGCCTCCAGCGTTCTGGGGGCTCCCAGAATGCTGCCCACGGCAGAGGACAAGATGGCGCCCAGCAGGCCCGGAATGATCAGCACCGGAACGATGGCGATGTCGAACCAGATGAGTGTGTTGCTGGCGAGAGCTTCAGGAGTAGCGGCGACGGCCAGAAAGAAGGGAACGATCAGATAGACCACGAAACCGGTGAAAACCGCCGCCAGGGTGCCTCGCGGAATGCTGCGCTTCGGATTCTCGAGGTCTCCCGACAGGCTGACCCCGGCCATCACACCCGTTACAGCTGGAAAGAAGACCGCGAAGACCACCCAGAATCCGACACCGTTGCCCGAGTCCTGCCACAACGTCTCGAAACCGGTCGCCTTCAACCCGCTTCCGATCATGAGGAGTGTCAGGGCCAGACCTATCGCGACCATGATGGGTAGCTGCAGCTTGAGGGCCGCCTCGGCGCTCCGGGCCGCCGCCAGGGACACCAGGACAATCACCGCTGTAGCGATCAGTCGCAGCGGAGCCTCGGGCCAGAACAGACGGACGCCCTCCGCAAAGCCGAATGCGTAGAGGGTGACGGAGAAAGTCTGCGCGAGGAAAAGCGGAATTCCGATGGCACCACCGATCTCCAGACCGAGCGAGCGGGAGATCATGTAGTAGGCACCGCCAGTTCCCACCCGCATGTTGGTGGCGATCGCGGCGACCGACAGGGCCGTCGCCATGGTAATGAGGTGGGCCACGACGACGATGATCAGTGTCGAGCCCAGACCCACCTGGCCGACGACCCAACCGGTTCGCAGGAAGAGGACGACTCCCAGGATGGTGAGTATCGAGGGAGTGAAGACCCCCAGGAAGGTGCCGAGCTTCCTCTCTGAAGTCGAGTTGTGCATGAACGTTCCCGAGAATGATCCCACGGATCAGTCGGGTTCTTCGGTAATCACCAGCGCTCCCGAGTAGGGACTGATCAGGAACTCGATAAAGACCGTGTAGGTGGCCACCACTGGCTGGCCGTTGAAACGGGCCGGCTCGAGAGACGGTACCCCATACAACCAGTCCAGACAGGCAAAGATCGCCACCGGGTTGAGATGCCGGCTGACCACCACCGGTTGATGGAGATTCCCCGTCTCGTCGACCAGGACTTCGACTTCGAAATCGGCCGACCTCTGACGCGCCGCCCCGGAGTTGTCGAGGAGTGTCGGGACCGTGACATCCGGAAATCCCGGTGGTGAAACCGGCCCGTCGGGACGAACACCTCCGGTCAGGAAGCCAGACGGGATCTCTCCGCGTTTTCGTAGGGGGGTCTCACTCAACGATGCGGCAGCCGGGCCGTACGGTGTGAGATCTCGCTCGGAGATCCTCCGATTCAGGTTCAGGGCCGTGTGCCAGAACCAACTCGCTCTATCCCGTTGGCCCAGATTGACTTCCGCAACCGCCCGGTACAACGAGAGCTCCGCGAGAATCTCGTCGAGCTCCCGATCCTTCCAGCTCTCGTTGAGAATCGTCCTGGTCAGCCTGGTCGCATTCCGCCGTGCGTATTTCCAGCGGCCTTTGTGCAGCGAACCCTCGATCGGCTCGACCTGCGACCACCACTTTGAATTGCGGGTTGCGCTCCTCGGCTCGGTCTGTGCTCCAGCTTCACCTACAAGAAAGGCGACAGCTACGACAGCTACGAATAGCGTCGTGCAAGATGCGTGACAATTCATCTTCAACCAAGGCTAACGGGACATCGAAGTCCATTCTCGCCGCTCCTCGGAGGCCTGAGCCACCCTCACCCGTCTCTTCTGCCCAGGGGTCCTTTGTTCTTGTCGCGGTCGAGCTTGTCCTTGGTCTTGTCGAGGCTGTCGCCAGCTCGATCCATGGGGCCGGACTTGACGCTGCTGTCCACCAGATCACCGACGACCGGAATATCCTCCGTAGCGCTTTCGACGACTTTCTTGCCCTTGTGTGTAACTGCTTTCTTGCCGATTCCCATGGCTTTCCCTTTCTGTTGTTGGTTCGTTCTCTACAGTTAGAGCTCTTGCGCCGAGCTACGGTGTGTACCAGATCGGAGAGGTCCAGGCGCGTTCCTGGCCTTTCATGGGCACTTCGGGTGACATCTTCACTCCGTAGCGTAGCGCGTCGTAGGCGGTCCAGCGCGGGGTCGGAATCTCGAGGACCCGGGCGTAATAGAAGGCCCTCTCCGAGGCATCGAAATCGGGGTCCTGCCACACCGCGACCAGCTCCGGATCGCCGATCGTGTTGGTCCAGGTGGCGCGCTCGACATCCACTGTATCCCCGACCGGTGGCAATTTGCCGTCAGGCCCGGGCGAGCGGTCCTCAGCGTCGCCCCAGGCTACGTCGTAGATCTTCTCGTGGGTCTTGCCCTCCGAGTCCAGCCAGCCCTTGACGATCTGGATGCGGTCCAGATTGCCGAACAAAGGATCTTTCATCGCGGCAACGAGAAACGTGGGCGTTTTGCCTGACGGTGCGTTGGTCAGATCCCCTCCCATCGGGACTCCCTTGCTGGATCCGACATCGGCAACGTAGCGCGTCTTCGCATCTTCCGGTTCGAACTCCCAGCCACCGAAGAAGCGCAGCGTTATCCGGGTTCCCGAGGTCGCGTAGACCTCTTTGCGCTCGAAGGCGTCCCACAGCGATTCCCGGGTGTTCTCGGTGGCCCACACCGCCGCATAGCCGGCTGCCGTGTAGTGCCACGTATACCGGGTCTGGCCGAAACCCTGCTTCGACACGTGATCCCAGCGCTCGGGACGTGGCTCCTGAATGACGTGCTTACCCATGAAGTTGTCCTCTTCGATAGAGGTCAGGGAGTTGTGCACGTCGGTGCCACCGGTCAAACCGAACTTGAACGGGTTCGTTCCGAGCTCCTGCTCCAACCTCAGACCGTTCATCAGCCCGCCGCGCAGATACATCTGCGGCCTCATCTCCGGATTCTCTGGCTCGCCTTCCATGGTCAGATTCCCGTACTCCCAACCGGCGATGCCGTAATCGGCGAATTCGTCGTTGGGAGACAGGGTCGGATGCGTTTCGCTGTTGCCCTTCGTCTGCATGACCTCCTGCAAGGGCTCCCAGCGCGCCCGCCGCTCGGCGTAGTCTCTCGTCAGGGCGTTGCCTGCGAAGTCGACCTCCTCGAACATCCGTCCGTTCGAGAGGTTGCCGTTGTGAGGAATCGCCAGTGCCCGGCCACCGGTCCTCTCTTCGTACCCGGCCATCCACTCCCACAGCTTCTCGGGATCCTCGCTGTCCCACGAAGAGAAGGGGATGATCTCTTCAGCGCGGTCACTGTTGTCCCGGAACAGGACGTTGCGGTGCAGGTTGTTACCACCGGGTACCGAAGTCCACTCGTATCCGAGAACCGCCGTAAACCGACCGGGTTCGTTGAACCGGTCGGCCGTCTCGAGATGTGCCTGCCAGACACTCTTGGTGACCGGACCCACGACTGCTGGGTCCGAAATCGGCTCCGGCAGGGTTCCCTGGGCCTGGGCCGAGATGAGCTCGTTCGTTGCCGCAGCGGCCTCGTCGCCACCGGCTTTCATCATCTGGTTCCACCGCGCCAGGGTCTCATCCGCCATCATCACAGGGTTGCCGTTGTAGACCTCGTACATCACCCCGAGACCTTCGGCGTGATCCGAGATCACCAGGAAGTCCATCGGTCTGGAGAGCTTGACCCGCACCCCCGTCGACGAAACCACCTCCTCACCTCTGGCGAAGCGGTAGGCCTCCTCGGGGCCGAGTCGGTCGCCGTTCATGAAAGCATCACCCGAGTTGGCGGTGTGATGGTGAGTATCCCCGAAGAAGACCTGCGTCGGGTACTCGCGACCGGCATAAGGTGAGTAGTCGTTGTCAGGGTCGATCTCGATCTCAGGGGCCTCCTCGGCTAGCACTGGAATTGCGGCAACCAGCAGCGCCATCCCGACGAATAGAACCTGACCTCTTCTCGATCTTTCTTTCTGTCTCAAGACTCCTCCTCTCAGACTGCCGACCACTCCATGGTTGCGGAATTTCCTAGAAGACCCATATCAAGCGGAAGCGGAACATGTCGCCCTTGCTGTTGTCGTTCTTGGCGACGATTCCTCCGTATCCAGCGAAGAGCGACCAACTGCGGTTGATCGCGTAGCCCAGCGTCAGTCCGCCCCCCAGCTGTCCAAAACGATTGTCATCGGAGACGCCATCCGTCGTCGTTTCGCCACCGTACTGATACCGCAGATCGATCGATCCCCAGAGCTTCTTCGTGAAGTTGCGAGACAGATGCGACTCGACGATTCCGAGGGGGTCCTGCTCGCGTCTCTCTGCCTTGAATGGGTCCGAGTTGTCGGTGAAGAGCATGAGACTGGGAACGATCTCCCAGAAAGTCTGCTTTGCCGGATTACCGATCGGTAGCACCATGGGCAGGCCGAGACGAAACGCCCAGCGGTTCGTGCCCAGATTGATCGGTCTGTCGCCATCGTAGTCACCCATGGGCACGTTGGCGCCGAGCAGGGCGTGCAATTGAAAGCCCTGCTTGTGCTGCATGAACTCTGCTGGCTTCAACGCCGGCGCCCCGAGCAGTCCGACACGCATGGCCACGTAGGGGTCCGCGAAGCCCGATTCCGAGGGGATGTCGAGATTCGTCGCTGGTGGAAAGGGAATGATCGGCGGTGGATTCTCCCCTACCTGAAGCGAGCCCCGGACCGTACCCCAGATGGGAGTGACCCAGATCTCTGCAAAGCGCCCACCCAGAGAGAAGAAGTGGTTGTAGTTGAGAGCACCGACGTTGCTCTGAAAATCGGCATCCTGAATCAGGATATTGCCGGCGAAATTCATGTTGCTCGCCATGTCCATGTAGGTCAGGCTGAGCGCGTTGATTCCTACCGGAGCCAGTAGATAGACCCTGGGGCCATCCCCTTGGGCCCTAGCCGACCCCGGTAGCGCTAGACAGGCCGAGAGCCCGACCATGGCCAGCAACGCTCCTCGGAGCTCTTTCTTCGTCAAACCTCGTACTCCCGATCTGTCGATTGGCGCACTGTCTCTATGGGGCGTACCAAATAGGTGAGGTCCAGGCGCGCTCCTGGATGGTTGCTGGAACATCCTCGAGTAACGGCAGGTCATGCCGCACGGCATCGTAGGTGCTCCACCTAGGTGTCGGGATCTCGAGGACCCGGGCATAGTAGAAGGCGTATTGCTCGGGGTCGAAGCTCTCATCGCGCCAGCTGCCAATCAGGGTCGCGGCACCAATGTCGTTGGTGTACTTCGCCGTCGTCAGGTCGACCGTGTTGCCCACCGGTGGCAGCTTGCCGTTCGCTCCTGGTGTGCGGTCACCCGACCAGACCACGTCGACGATCTTCTCGTGCAGGCCGCCGTCTGCGTCCACCCAGCCCTTGATGACCTGGATACGATCGAGGTTGGCACCATCGGGGTCCTTTACGGCGTGTACCGTGAAGGTCGGCGCCGTCTCGGTGGGATCGAGATCGCCCCCCATGGGAACCCCTTGCTCGTAGCCCTGCTCGACCATCGTCTTCGGGTCTGTCGAGTCTCCTGGCAGGTCGTCACCGCCGAAGAAGCGTACCTGGATTCGCGGACCGCTCGTCGCGAAGGTCTCGCGGCGCTTCATGGCGTCGAAGATGGCGGCGCGCGTGTTCCCCGTGGCCCACACTGCAGCGAGGGAGCCGGGGTTGAGATCTCTGGACTCGGCCCAACCTCCGACCTCGCCCGTCCGGCGGGCGTCGACGGACCCGTCCTCCGGTCCGTGAGAGCCGACCCATTTGCCCTCGGCCAAATCGCTGGAGGCACCGTTGTGATTGTCGGTACCGCCGATGAAGCCGTACTTGAACGGATTGGCCCCGACCTCCTTGTGGTAGGCGAGCCCTCGCTCGAGCCCCCAGCGCACGAAGTTCTTCTTGTCGATGGTGCGACCGCTGAACTTGGCGAGCGAGTCGGCGTTCTCGAAGTCGGCGAACTCGTCCGCCGTCCAGAAGTCTCGATGCACCTCCGAGTTGCCCTTGATCTGCATCATCTCGATGAGCGGCTCGAAGTGCTGGCGCTTCTCGGCGTACTCGAGAGCGATGGCCTCACCGGCCGCGTCGACCTCGGGGAACATCATGGTCTTGCTCGCGTTGGAGTTGTGCGGGATGGCGAGCAGCTGGATCCCCTGGGCCTCAAGGCCGGCCATCCAGTCCCAAAGCTCGTCCTCACGCCGGATTTCGTAGGAGCTCACCGGCATGTCGGGCACGTTGGCGCCGCGGAAGATCACGTTTCGGTGGAGGTTGGCGCCGCCCGGAGCCGAGCTCCACTCGAACGCGATGAGCGCGGTGAAGCGGCCTGGGTCGTTGTGCCGTTCAGCGGCTTCAACGGCAACGCGCCAGGCGCTCTTGGTACTGTCGAAGCCTTGGAAGAACTGCGGGTGCTGTGGGTTGGCTCCGCGGTTGTTTTCCACTACGTACTTCGCGAACCAGGTGCGCCGCTCCTCCAGAGTGTTCAGATTCCGCAGTTGGTCGAGCTCCTCCTGGTCGTGGCCCGGGGCGTCCGGGACGATGGCCGAGTACATCTCGCCGAGGTACTCGGCGTGATCCGACAGCGCCACGAAGTCGAGCGGACGGCCGATCATATGGGGCTTGCCATACAGTGTGACCGGTTCGCCCTTGGCGAAGCGGTACTGCTCGTCGGGCTCGAGCCGCGCGCCGCCGATGTAGGCGTCGAGCGAGTACGCCCCATGCACGTGAGTCTCGCCGAAGTAGGCATTGCGGAGAGGGTCGACTTGGCCAGAGCTACCCGCGCTCTCCAACCGGGCCGCCCCATCTCCCGGTCCAGTGTCTTCCGATGGCTTCGTCGCGGGCTTCCCACAAGCGGTCATCGACAGCAGGACAGCTACCGAGATGACACTTCTCTTGACTCCATGCATTCTCTATCTCCTTCCAGCAGAGGGCGACCTATCTCCGCGACCTACCCTGAGATGTCCCTTTTGAACAGGAATCGGGCCGAATCCTACTAAAAGCAGGGCTCGAACCACTTCCATGCTCCACCCGGCTACCAGGGATACCGCTCTAGTAGGGACTCCGATCCGAGAGAGGATGCTGCCACCGAAAGGCAAGGCAATCATCCAGGGCCGCGGGAATGCCCTCGGCGATCGTTGCATACCTCGGCTCGAGTCCCAACTGCTCCCACAACAGTCCTGGCCGAATGGGTAGCTCCAGGTTCCAGCTCACCACGGTATCGGGAGTCAGAATCGAGGGGCGCCGCCTCAAGGCCGCAATCGGACGCAGCAGCTCGGTACCGAGCCGCGCCAGCCATGCCGGAACGCTCACCTGCCAGAATCTCGGGTAGTGTTCCCAGACGGTCGAGAAGAACTCCCGCCAGTTGGCCGGCCGCTGATCTCCTACTGCTGCAACACCCGTCCAACCGCGCTCCGCTACCCCGAGCAGCAATCGCGCCGCATCCTTGACATGCAGGTGAGAGTAGAGATTCCGACCCGCCCCAGCCTGGATGAGCAGCCCCCTGTGCAAGCGCTCGAACAGCAGATCAGAAGCTCCGTAGACGTGAGGCAATCGAATCGCGGCAAAACGTAGCCCCGCTCTGTCGGCCATCTCCGCCAAGCGTTCCTCGGACTCGAGCTTTGCAACGCCATAGTCCACTCTGGGACGTGCCGGAGTCGACTCGTCGATCATCCCGCTCTGACCGTCGTATACCAGCATGCTGCTGGCGTAAACGAACGTCTTCACGCCGGCTTCCACCGCTGCCTCCATCAGGGCCGCGGAGCCGTCCACGATCGTCGGCCGCAACCGGCGATACGGCTCGAAGACCGCCCTGGCAGCCAGATGGTAGACCGTGTCGACTCCCTCTACGGCTCTGCGCAGGCTCGCCGGAGCCATCAAGTCTGCGCTCATCAGCTCGGCGCGGAGAGGGCGAAGCAGCGCCGCCCGCTCGGGACGGCGAACCATCAGGCGCATGGGATGTTGTCTTGCATCCAGGAGCTTCGCCAGCTCGAAACCGATGAATCCTGTTGCTCCGGTGATCAGACTGCGGCCGGAGGGCGATGATGTCGACGGATGGTCAGATTTCATGACGGACTCTTTTCTGATCGTTTTGCACGTTTTATTGACCTGGAGATCTTACGGCATAAATGAATGAAAGTAAAGATATTAAATCCACATCACGGCTTGCTTGACAATCCCTTCTTGGATTCCTATAATGAACGTTATGAATGATTTTAAGACCAGGTCAGACCAACCGGTCTTCGTCACGGGAGCTTCCGGTTACATTGGTGGGCGCTTGGTGCCTCGGCTATTGGATGCGGGCTACCGAGTGCGCTGCCTGGCCCGCAGCCCCAGGAAGCTCGAGTCCCGTGCATGGGCTTCGAACCCGCGTGTCCAGATCGTGACCGGCGATGTGGCGGACACGGCAACGCTCCTCGAAGCCATGCAGGGCTGCGGCTCCGCTTACTACCTTGTCCACTCGATGCTGACCCTGTCTCTTATACACAT
>JARFQS010000236.1 GCA_029287645.1 Thermoanaerobaculia bacterium
GTGTAGGTCGGCAGGAAGAGGATGTACGGCAAATCGTTGCCGACGTCGAAACGCGCCGTTTGAAAGTTGAGAATCGATGAGACCAGCATGATTCCGTTGAGGTACATGCCGTGACGACCCTGCAGGAATCCCGCGAGTCCAGCGGCTCGAGTCGTACCGTAGCTCTCGCCAATCAGGAACTTCGGCGAGGCCCACCGCTCGGAACGGCTCGTGTACAGGCGAATGAACTCACCGACGGTCTCCACATCTTCCTGGACACCGTGAAATTGCTGTGGGTCTTCGTCTGGGACAGCCCGGCTGTAACCGGTCGTGACCGGGTCGATGAACACCAGATCGGTCACATCCAACAGGGAGAACTCGTTGTCCACCAATTCATAGGGCGGCGGCAGTGCATGCCCTTCGTCGGACATCAGCACCCGGCGTGGCCCGAGAAGCCCGAGGTGCAGCCAGACCGAAGACGAGCCCGGACCGCCATTGAACGAGAACGTCAGAGGGCGCTCGCTCGGGTCGCCTGCACCGTCTAGGGTGTAGGCCATATAAAAGACGGAGGCTTTCTTGGCGCCCGACTCGTCCTTGAGGAGAAGCGTCCCGGCTGTCGCTTCGTAGGTCAGGCTGCGTCCCCCGACCACCACGGTATGGGAGGTTTCGGACAACTGCTCTTCGAAGGTCCACGGCTCGGCTGGTAGCTCGGCCTGCCCGGATTCGACCTTCTCCTCCGCCGCCAGAGCCTGCACTGGTAGCAGCAACGGCGCACCGAGCCCCATCAGAAGACCCAGGATTCGTCGATTCACGGCTACTCCTCCTCCAGAAGTGGGGCCAGAAGCAATCCCCGACCGTTCTCAGTACTTGGGTACCGAAGGATCGATCCTCTTGCTCCAGGCGTCGATGCCTCCGACCAAATTGAACGTCTTTTCGAAGCCCATCCTGCGCAGGAAATCGACGGCGTGGGCCGAGCGGTTACCGTGATGACAGTACACGACGATGGGTCGATCACGATCCAGCTCCTCGTACTGGCGAGGCAGAGTCTGCAGAGGCATGAGCAGGGAGTTGTCGAGTCGACTGGTCTGGTGCTCGACGGGAGTCCGGACGTCCAGCAATAGGAGATCCCGGCCTTCTTCCATCCAGGCTGCGAGGCTTTCTGGACTCACATTGACCGTCTCGGTCGAGGGCTCGTCTGCAGCCAGGCCACAGAATCGCTCATAGTCGATGAGCTCGGTGAGAGTCGGGTTGTCCGAGCAGACGGGACACTCCGGATTCTTCTTCAGCTTGACCTCTCGGAAGGAGGTCTCGAGGGCGTCGAAGAGGACCAGTCGTCCGATCAGCGGTTCTCCGACTCCCAGGATCAGCTTGACGACCTCGTTCGCCTGCAGGCTGCCGATGATCGCCGGCAGGATCCCCAAAACACCACCTTCAGCGCACGAGGGAACGAGACCTGGTGGCGGAGGCTCGGGGAAAAGACACCTGTAGCAGGGCCCGCGAGCCCCCCAGAAGACCGAGGACTGACCCTCGAAGCGGAAGATGGAGCCGTAGACCTCGGGCTTGCCGGCCAGGACGCAGGCGTCGTTGACCAGATACCGCGTCGGGAAGTTGTCGCTGCCGTCCACCACCACGTCGTAGCCCTCCAGCAACGACATGGCGTTCGAGGCGTCGATCTTCTCCCCATGCCCGACCAACTCGATCAGAGGATTGATCTCGCGCAGGCGATCGAGGGCGACCTGTAGCTTGGGTCGGCCGATGTCCGACTCTCCATAGAGCACCTGGCGCTGGAGATTCGATTCGTCCACCTCGTCGAACTCGACGAGGCCCAGCCTGCCCACCCCGACGGCTGCCAGGTACATCGACACAGGCGATCCCAGACCACCGGCGCCGACGACCAGCACGCTGGCATCTTTTAGCTTTCGCTGACCCTCGACCCCGACTTCGGGGATCACGAGATGCCGGCTGTACCGACGGAGCTCACGATCGGTCAGTGCGCTGGGGGAAGTGGAATCGACCATTCTCCTCCTCGGCCTCGCGTTACAGGTTCCCGCTCTAAGACTCGACCGAGTATCAAGAATACCCGATGCCCATCTCCGTGAAGGCCTCTCCTGCTTCATGCAAGCGCCAGCACCTCACCTCGGTCACCCACATTTCAGAGACGCCCAGGATGAGATAGCAGACCTCGGGCCAGGCCGCCTCGCGGTCGACTTGACCGGGAGTCGCGCCGCTATCGGGATGCGAGTGGTAGTAGCCGACGACCTCTAGTCCCTGGTGGCGAGCTTTCCTCTGGGCTCCCAGCAGATGCCGTGGATCGATGACGAACCGCTCCTCCCGCCGATCCGTGGCACTGTTCTGGGTCACTACCACTTCGTGGACCTCTAGTGTCCGACTCGGTTGAGCTGTCCATCGGCCCAGAAGAACGCCACAACACTCCTCGGGATAGGCTTCGACCGCCTCTCTCCTCAGGAGATCCATCGCGGCGAGCGGAATCAGAAGATGGCTCTTCTCAGACACCTGCAAGAGCCCTTGACGGTTCGAGCCATCGAGCTTCTATCAGCCGAGAAGGGCGAATCCCCTCAGGACAGAGAAGAGAACGGCCAACAGCGACAGCCCCAGCCCGATGACCGCTGCCATGAGGTGCTCCACGCGCTCCGGACGCCTCGGATCGAGCCAGTGGGCGGCGGCGTAACCCCCCACGAATCCACCCAGATGGGCGAAGTTGTCGATCCCCGGCATGATGAAGCCGAAGACGCCCAGGAAGATGGCCCACATCCAGGCCTGCTGGCCGACAGCAGAGCTTCCGCCTCGCCGACCGTAGAGCACCAGGGAACCCAGAAGGCCGAATATGGCCGCCGAGGCGCCGATCGTGAGATTGGCTCCGCGCAGAAAGGACGGTAGGAAACCGAGGTAGGCACCAGCAAAGCTGCTCAGGAGGAAGCCGGCCGCGCCTGCCACCAGATAGATGATCACCATGCGACCGGCACCGAAGATCCGACTGGTCGCCGGCGCCAGTTGGCGCACCCACAACATATTGAACAGAATGTGAATCAGGCCGCCGTGCAGCCACGAGGCCGATAGCACTGTCCACCATCGGTCGTAGCCGAATACCGGTACTGCGCCACTGGCACCGAACAAGAACAAGCCTTCCATGCTCGGCGACAGCATCGAGAACAAGCTCCCCATGCCGATTCCCGATGGATTGACCAGCAGAGTCAGAACGTAGAGAACAACGCAGGCGCCGATGATCAGGCGCACGAAACCGAAGTCGTCACCCAGACTCTGAAAGAACCGGGTGTAGCCCCAGAGGCCGGGATTGCTGCGGCCACAATGAGGGCATCTCTCTACCTGGACTCCGACCAAACGGCCACATGATGGGCAGACAACGGAACCGGTGGTCTGTCGATTCAGCACTTCACATCCCCCGTGGAGCCGCTCAAGAGTCCTTCTCCTCGCCCGCTTCGACGTCGGCCTCCTCCAAAGCCTGCACGATCTGGGTGACCTCCACCTCGGCTCGCCGGATCTTGCTACGACACAGCTCCAGCAGCTCCGCCGCCACCTTGAGCCGGTCGGCCAACTCATCGATGTCGATCTCCTCGGCTTCGACCTGGCTCAGGATGCTCTCCAGCTCCTCGATGGCCTCACCGAAACGGAGGTTCTCCACTGTCTTTTTCTTCGAGCTCATGTCTTCTCCACCTGGCTGACGAGCTCACCTCGAGCGAGGTGACTCGTGATTCTCTCACCCGCGACCACCTGCGTCGGGTGCCGCAGAAGATTGCCCTTGGAGTCCCTCGTCACCGAGAAGCCCCGTTCGAGGGTGCGCTCGGGCGACAGCTGCCCGCAGAGGCGTTGCCAACCCTCGAGAACGGCCCTCTTCTCACGCAGGCTCGCTCCGGCTTGTGCAGCGATTCGCTCAGCGACGAGATCCGAAGCACGCCGCGCCGCCTCCAGATTGCCTGGACCCGCCTCTGCCAGCCGGTGGGGCACACCTCGTAGCCGGCGAGCCTGCCTTTCGACACTCCACTGAGCGACTCGAGGCAGGACCTCCGTCAGTCTTCCGAGGCGCGCCGTTGCAGCAGCGATCGCCGAGCGCACGACGCCGAGGCCTCTCTGCGCCCTGCCGAGCGACTCCCGTCCCTGCCGCAGCAGCTCCAACGAGCTTCGAACCAGCCCCTCCTTC
>JARFQS010000309.1 GCA_029287645.1 Thermoanaerobaculia bacterium
TCGCCCCCCACCGCGGCAACCACCTGCTCCGACACACTGACTATCTTCCGGCCCGACCCCCCGACAAGATGGGGCTCCCGGTGGCCCTGTTGGCCAGGTTCGATTCGGTGGTCGTGTTCGATCATGTCCGGCAGCGCGTCGTAGCGATCTCGAACGAGGTCGAAGGTGAAGTGAACCGGAGTGAAGCTCTTCAGGACCTCGACCGCCTCTCGGAGGTCCTGACGACCCCGGGTCAGGGTACCGCCGTGGAGGTGCCGGCCGGTGCCGGCGTCTCGCTCGAGGCAGTACCCTCCATCGATGCCCCTGAGTTTCGAAAGTGCGTGGCCCGAGCCAAGAAGCTGATCGACCAGGGCGACATATTCCAGGTCGTCCTCGCCAGAAGATGGAGCATGGACCGTATTGCCGAGCCGCTCGCCCTGTACCGCTCGCTGAGAATGGTCAACCCAAGTCCCTACATGGTGCTCTTCGAGGCGCCGGAGGTGTCGATCGTCGGTGCCTCCCCTGAGATGCTTCTCCGGAAGACGGGTGACCGCATCGAGACCCGGCCGATCGCCGGCACCCGGCATCGCTCGACGGACCCGGCAGAAGACCGACGCCTTGGCGAAGAGCTGTTGGCGGATGCTAAGGAGCGCGCCGAGCATCTGATGCTGGTCGATCTCGGCCGCAACGACATCGGCCGCGTATCGGTGGGTGGAAGTGTGGAGGTCGCGAGCTTCATGGAGATCGAGCGGTACAGCCACGTCATGCACATCGTCTCGAGCGTCGAAGGACGGTTGGCGGAGGGGTGCAGCTCCCTCGAGGCGCTGATGGCCTGTTTCCCGGCCGGGACCCTGTCGGGAGCTCCGAAGATTCGTGCCATGGAGATCATCGACGAGCTCGAGCCCGAGTCCCGTGGTCCCTACGGGGGGGCCGTCGGCTACTTCTCCTATGCGGACGACCTGGATACCTGTATCACGATCCGGACCCTGGTGGTGCGTCCCGACGAGGTCTCCTTTACCGCCGGAGCTGGTATCGTGGCCGACTCGGATCCGGATGCCGAGGTGCGTGAAACCGAGAACAAAGCAGCGGCGATGCGGGCCGCTGTAGAGCTGGCAGCTGCCTTCCGGACCGAATAGAACCGCCGACGTGGGTGATTTCATGATCCTGGTAGTGGACAACTACGACTCCTTCACCTACAACCTGGTCCAGCTACTCTGGAGCCGGGAGATCGAGGTGACGGTATTGCGGAACGACGCGGAGAGCGCCGCGGAGATGCTCGAGCGGCACCCGCGTGGGATCATCCTCTCACCCGGCCCGGGCCGGCCCGAGGAGGCTGGAGTCTGCCTCGAGTTGATCGAGCGCCGTCCTCAGATACCGATTCTCGGAGTCTGCCTCGGTCACCAGGTACTGGGAGCCGCTTTCGGCGGAAGAGTGGAGCGGGCTCCGAAGTTGATGCACGGCAAGACCTCTGAGGTCCGTCACCTCGGGGAAGGGATCTTCGCGGGCCTGCCCAATCCGTTCGAGGCCACCCGATACCACAGCCTCGAAGTGGTGGAGGAGGGCCTGCCGGACGAGTTGGAGCCGCTGGCCTGGAGTACCGACGAGCAGACGCTGATGGGTATGCGGCATCGAACCGAGCCCTACTGGGGAGTCCAGTTTCACCCGGAGTCGATCTTGACGACCAGCGGTCCGCACTTGGTCGCCAACTTCCTGGCGCTTTGCGGCAGTCGAGAGGACGCAGGAGTGGGTGATGGATGACGCCGAGCTGCAGCCTTCCGCAGCGCTGGCCAGCATTGTCGCAGGCGGGGATCTGACCCAGGAACAGACCGCAAGCCTCTTCGGTCGGCTCATGGATGGAGAGTTGGATGAGCCTCTGAAGGCAGCGCTATTGGTCGCTCTGGCGGTCAAAGGCGAAAGTGCCGAGGAGATCGCCGGCGCGGCCATCGCGATGCGAGGCAGGCTCGTTCCCGTGAAGAGCGAGAGAAGGGGGCTGGTAGATACCTGCGGTACGGGAGGCGACAGCAAGGCAACGTTCAATATCTCGACAGCCGCTGCGCTCGTGGCCGCGGCCGCCGGCACTCCCATCGCCAAGCACGGCAACCGATCCGTGTCGAGCCGGTCCGGGAGTGCCGATGTCTTCAGCGCTCTCGGGGTCGAAATCGAGATGAGCCCAGCGCAGGCCGGCAGGGCTCTCGATGAGATCGGCCTGGCTTTTCTCTTCGCTCCCGGCTACCACCCTGCCATGCGAGAGGTCATGCCGGTGCGACGCAGCCTGGCCATTCGCACGATCTTCAACCTGCTCGGGCCCCTCACGAATCCGGCCAGGGCTCGTCGACAGGTCCTGGGTGTCTACTCGGCCGAGCTCGTGCCGCTCATGGCGCGGGTCCTGGTGAGGCTGGGGTGCGAGCATGCCCTGGTCGTGCATGGCGAGGACGGCCTCGACGAGCTGACGACCACCGCAGCGACGAGGGTAGCCGAGGTGCGAGGGCCCAACATCGAAACCTATCGGGTGACACCCGAGTCACTGGATCTGGACCGGGTAGCGATGTCGGATCTCGCGGGGGGCGATCCGAAATCCAATGCGGTCAGGATGGAAGCCATGTTGCAGGGCGAGCCCGGCCCACTTGCCGAGGTCACCGCCCTCAACGCGGCGGCGGCTCTCTATGTGGGAGGGCAGGCCGGCGACCTTCGCGAGGGCTTGGAGAAAGCGAGACGGGTGCTCGATTCGGGTGCGGGGCGGATGAAGCTCGAAGAGCTCCGAAACTATTCGGCGCGGCTGGGAGACGAAGAGTCGTGAGTCCACTGGCCGCCATCTTGCGCCAGATCGTCGAGAACCGCAGCTGGAAGATCGAAGCCGAAGCGGGGAGAGCCGATCTGCCTCCGTTACCAGCCGAGGCCGGCGCCCTGGTCGACAACAGTTTCGCGGCGGCGTTGCGGAAGCAACGTGGGCATGGAGTCATCGCCGAGATCAAGATGGGCTCGCCACGCATCGGATCCCTGCAGGGCAGGCTCGATCCCTCGCGGCAGGCCGAGGCCTATGCCAGACAGGGAGCGGCAGCCTTGTCGGTAGTGGTGGAGCCCGACTTCTTTTTCGGTAGCTACGAGTTGTTGGCCACATGTCGACGGGAAAGCGGGCTTCCGACCCTGGCGAAGGACTTTGTCGTCCATCCGGTGCAGCTCGAGTGGGCCCGCCACGCCGGGGCCGATGCGGTTTTGCTCATTGCAGCCCTGTTCTCCAGAGCCGAGCTGAAGGCTTATGCGGACTACGCCCGGAGTCTCGGACTGGTACCTCTCGTCGAGACCCATGACGAGGCAGACGTGGCGACACTCGCGGACGAGCCCTGGGAGGTCGTGGGAGTCAACAACCGCGACCTCGAGACGTTCGAGGTCGATCTCGAGCAGTCCATGAAAAGGGTGAGCGATCTTCCCGAAGACGCCTTGAAGGTGTCCGAGAGCGGAATCGCGGATCCCCGGGATGTCGAGCGCCTGGCGAAGGCGGGTTTCGACGCCTTCCTGGTAGGAGAGACCCTTCTGCTGGCCGACGATCCCGGCGCCAAGCTGCGAGAATTGATGGGAGGGGGTTGAGTCTTCCGGGGCTCGAAGATGGCTCGGACGCGTATCAAGATTTGTGGTGTGACCCGCGGGCGGGACGCGGTGAGAGCGGCCGAGTTGGGAGCGGCCTTCGTGGGTCTCAACTTCTGGCCCGGCAGTCCCAGGTGCCTGGAGGTGGAAGCGGCGCGACGGATTGCAGAGAGGGTCAGGGGCCAGGTCGAGGTGGTGGGTGTCTTCGTCGATCAGCCTGCCGAGCTCGTTCAGGGAGTCTCTGATCGAGTCGGGCTCGATCTCGTGCAGTTGCACGGCGAGGAGGGCCCGGCCTTCGTTGGCAGGTTCGGCGACCGGGCGATCAAGGTCTTTCGAGTCGGCGCGGACTTCGATCCTGCGGCTCTGAGCGACTTTCCGGACGTCTGGGGCTACCTCTTCGATTGCGATCACCCGACGCTTGTCGGCGGATCGGGAGTCGCCTGGTCCTATGAGAGAGTTGCGGATGTGAGTCGAAGCAAGCCGGTCATCGTTGCGGGTGGTTTGCGGCCGTCCAACGTCGCACAGGCCATCGCCAAGAGCGGCGCTGATATCGTCGATGTCAGTTCAGGCATAGAATCGCAGCCCGGCATCAAGGATCCGGAGTCGATGGAGCGATTCATTCACGAGGTGCACCATGCGGAAGAAGACTGAGCAGAGACCCGGCTATTTCGGGCCGTACGGAGGACGATTCGTCCCGGAAACGCTCATGGCCCCCCTGGACGAGTTGGCGCGGGCCTACGATCGGATCCATCGGAAGCGCAAGTTCCAGCGGCGCCTGAGAGACCTGCTGACGAGCTACGCAGGGCGCCCGACCCCCCTGTACTTCGCGGAGCGTCTGAGCGAGACGTTGGGCGGAGTGCGGATCTACCTCAAGCGTGAGGATCTGCTGCATACCGGTGCACACAAGATCAACAACGCCATCGGTCAGGCACTGCTGGCACGCGAGATGGGCAAGGACCGCATCATTGCCGAGACAGGCGCCGGGCAACACGGTGTGGCAACGGCGACGGCAGCCGCGCTGCTGGGTCAGACGTGCACGGTCTACATGGGCGAGGAGGACATGCGGCGCCAGCGCCTGAATGTAGAGAAAATGCGCCTTCTCGGCGCCGAGGTGGTTCAGGTCGATGCCGGTAGCCGGACACTCAAGGATGCGATCAACGAAGCGCTCCGCGACTGGGTCACCAACGTGCGCACGACGCACTACGTCCTCGGCTCGGTATTGGGACCCGACCCCTATCCGAGGATGGTCCGAGACTTTCACAAGGTCATCGGCCTGGAGACCAAACGACAGCTGCGCAAGCAGACGAGGCAGGACTGGCCACATCTGGCGGTAGCCTGTGTTGGAGGAGGCAGCAATTCCATCGGCCTGTTCAGTGCTTTCCTGGACGAAGCCAGGACGCGGCTCATCGGCGTCGAGGCCGGGGGCTCGGGTGAGGACCTGGGACAGCACGCCGCCCGGTTCCAGGGTGGTCGAACCGGGGTCCTGCACGGCACGAAGACGTTGGTCTTGCAGGATCAACATGGCCAGATCGCGACCACCCATTCGGTCTCTGCGGGTCTCGACTACCCGGCGATAGGACCCGAGCACGTGCTCTTGCACGACGAGGGTAGAGTGGAGTACACAGCGGTCACGGATGCCGAGGCCATCGACGCATTCCACCTGCTGGCTGCTACCGAGGGGATCCTGCCGGCCCTGGAGTCGGCCCACGCGATTGCCGAGGCCGTGAAGCACGCGCGACACCTTTCCTCCAAGAAGATCGTCGTCATCAATCTCTCGGGCCGGGGCGACAAAGATGTCGAGTCGGTCCTCGAGTACGAAACGAAACGCAGCGGATCGGAGCGCCAGGAGGCCGGAGCGAGCCGGCATCCGGCGGAAACCTGGAAGCATGTCGTCTGGGGAGGCGATCGATGAGCAGCATTGAAGCGACCTTTGCCTGTTGCCGTGAAGAGAAGCGGGCCGCGTTCATTGCGTATCTCACGGGAGGCGATCCCGACCTCGAGACTTCGGCTCGGCTGATAGAAGCTCTGGCCGACGGCGGAGCCGACATCATCGAGGTGGGGGTGCCCTTCAGCGATCCCATCGCGGATGGTCCCGTGAATCAGCGCGCCGCTGTTCGTGCCCTGGAGGCGGGTGTGACCCTGCCCGGAATCCTGGAGATGGTCGCCCGGGTGCGGACTCGGATCGAGACTCCGATCGTCCTGTTCTCGTACTTCAACCCTCTTCTGGCTCATGGCCTCCAGACTGTCGCCGAGCAGGCGGCGATCTCCGGCGTCGATGGCCTTCTCTGTGTCGATCTGCCGCCCGACGAGGACGACGGTGGCTTTCGCGAGTACTGCGCTGCGGCAGGTGTCGACTCGGTGTATCTTCTGTCTCCGACCAGCACTCCGGAGCGGGTCAGAATCGTGGCGGAAGCTTCCTCCGGCTTTGTCTACTATGTGTCGCGCACAGGAGTGACCGGAGTTCAGAAAGACCTCACCAGCGAGCTGCAGAAGGAAGTGAAGAAGATCCGACGTAAGGTGGATCTGCCGGTGGCGGTCGGATTCGGGATCTCGTCACCGGAGCAAGTCTCCGCTGTGGCCAAAGTGGCGGACGGAGTTGTCGTCGGTAGCGCGCTGGTACGGTTGGTCGAGGAGAATGAGGGTCGAGAGGATCTGCCCGATCTGCTGGCAGGTGAGGTCGAGCGACTGGCAGCAGGGCTCGAACGGTCCAAGCGTCGCCGGAAGGCCGCGGATGCGGGATGAGGCCAGGGTCGAAGTCCTACCTGCTCGCGTTCACGGCCGATACC
>JARFQS010000364.1 GCA_029287645.1 Thermoanaerobaculia bacterium
CGGTCCTGCTCCGTCGGGTCGGCTGCTCGGAACTCGACCAGCAATGGATTGTGCTCTTCCTGGCACCAGAAGCGCTTCCAGCGTCTCTGCGCCCTGAAGTAGTCTCGCCCGATGCGGAAGTTCGTGGCCAGGTCGCCCAACCCAGTACCCACATAGATGTGAGCCTGCGGGCCGAGCTCCTGTAGCTTGCCCTCGATTCCAGGATTCTGCCCCAGAGACTGGATGAAGGCGCCGATCGCGTACTTGACCATGTTGCCCATCTTGGCGTCGAGCTGAGCGTACTTGCGGGGTTCGAAGCGCTCGTCGATCCACTCCTTGTAGGCGCTGAAGTCGAATTCCGGATTGCCGACCAGGAAGTTGTCGGGCCCGAAACCATTGAAAGGCTCCAGCCAGGTCTCGGCCGACATCAGATTTCGCTCGAACGTCTCGACATCGGGGGACTTCGGCGCCACGATGCCCCAACCGAAGATACCGATGCGTTTTCCGTTTTCGGTCATGACCAGACTCCAGGTGGCAGGAGCCTTCACCTCCTCAAGAGAGATGCGAGATTCTGTCACACCTGCCGTTTCTTCCAACGGCCGAGACGGAAAAGACTGGCGCCCACCACCGTGATCATCGCCTCCGCGATGGCGATAGCCCAGAAGACGCCTCGCGGACCCAGATCTGAAGACACCGCCAGCCAGTAGGCGAGTGGAATCTGAAGGAGCCAATAGCAGAAGAAGTTGATGAGCGAGGGCGTCGTGGTGTCTCCTGCGCCGTTGAAGGCCTGCACCACGACCATTCCGAGGGCATAGAAGAGGTAACCGTAGCTGATGATTCGAAGACACTCCACACCGACGGCCAGCACCCCCGGGTCCCGCGAGAACAGACCGATAATCGAGCTCCCGAACACCAGGAAGAGGACTGCGATACAGCCGAGGAAGACCATGTTGTAGAGCCCGGTGAGCCACGCCGAGCGCTCGGCACGATCGGGCTTCCCGGCTCCCAGGTTCTGACCCACGAGTGTCGCCGCGGCATTGGCCATGCCCCAGGCCGGCAGGATGGAGAAGATCACGACCCGGATGGCGATGGTGTAGCCGGCAACCGCGGTGGAACCGAAGAGCGCGATGATGCGCACCAGAGCCACCCAGCTGCAGGTAGCGACCAGCACCTGAAAGATGCCACCCAAGGACACCCTCAGGAGCGTCCTCATGACCGCGGTTGCGAGTCGAATTTCCGACAGGCCGATCCTGATTCGGCTGGTTCCCCTCGCCAGTACCCAGAACTGGTACAGGACGCCGACACCTCGGCCGATCGTCGTCGCGACTGCCGCGCCCGCCACACCGAGCTCGGGAAAGGGTCCGAGTCCGAAGATGAGGCAGGGATCGAGAATCAGGTTGATGAGATTCGCCAACCACAGGACCCGCATCGCCACTGCCGCATCCCCGGCGCCGCGGAAGATGGCGTTGATGATGAACAGCAGCATCACCGTGCCACATCCCCCGAGCAGAATTCGCGCATAGCCCGATCCGATGGCGAGAACGTCCTCGGATGCCCCGAGTAGAGACAGGGCCGCTGGCCCTGTGAGGATTCCGATCCCACCGAGGACCAGCGAAGCGAGGAGCCCTATCAGGATGGCTTGCGCGCCTGCCACGCCAGCCCCTTCCGGATCCTTCTCTCCGGTTCTCCGGGCCACGAGTGCGGTAGTCCCCATGCTGAGGCCGATCGCCAGGGAGAAGACCAGTGTCAACAGGGATTCGGTGAGGCCGACCGTGGCCACCGCATTGGCACCCAACCGAGAGACGAAGAAGACGTCGCAGATGGCGAATACCGACTCCATGACCATCTCGAGCACCATGGGGACGGCCAGCAGAGCGATAGCGCGACTCAGCCCCCCTTCCGTGAAGTCCTCCTGGGAGCCATGGACGGCCTGGCGCAGCGACTGCCAGAAGGGCGCCTTTCCCCTTTCGTCGGCGAGATGGCTCATTTCGAGCCTTCCACCTCGGGCGCAAGGCCTCCGGGACCTTGGTCCGCGAGGATCTCCACGAGATAGCGCTGCGCTTCCGGGTTGTGAATCATCTCGAAATGCGAGCCTTGAACGTTCATGACCTCGGGGCTCAGGAGTCGTCGCTCGGTCTCCGAGAGCCATCTCTGACTCTTCAGAGTTGCATGGCCGTCCCCTGCCGCCTCGAGTCGACCAGCGAGCTGCGGGAATCGATCCAGAGCCTCGTCACCGAGAAAGTACGTCGACCAACCACCCTGTTTCTCGACCAGCGCTGCCCGGGCCGGCGTCGCGTTGAAGTCGTTTTGAATCAGATAGTAGCGGTCTGCAGCGGTGCCTCCCGAGTCCTCCCGCAGCACCTTCTGCATGAGCTCGGCGTTGCGCAGAGCCCGTTCCAGAAAGGCCTCTCTCGCGCTGGCATCACCAAAGAGGTCCGGATGGCGGTTCTGTGCCAGCCGACTCTCAACGGAAGGAGCGAAGACCGACCACTGGTATTTCATCCATGAAGCGACATCGTACAGGTCGACACCCACTGGACCACCTTCGACATCGACAAAGAGGTCCTCCGTGTATGCGGGTAGGTCCTGGTACAAGGATTCGTAGCCGAAGAAGGCCTCTGGAGCCCACCGGCGTCCCAACCAGGGGACGTACTTCCTGCCTCGATTCAGCTCTCGCAGGATCCGAAGTGAGCCGCCGTTCGAAGCGCCCATGAGAACCACCTTCTGGATGTCCAGGGTCGACGGCATTGCGCCCCGCCCTGCTGCTGCCTCTTCGAGGCTCGTGTTCCCGTATCGCGTCAGATAGCGACAAAGGTGCGCGCCGTTGCTCTGACACACGAGAATTACGGGCAATCGTTCCTCGCCCCGGGAAACGCGAACCCGCTCCAGGAGCTCCAGCAACTGGTGCGCCGACTCGACATTGCTCTGCCGCCAGTCGTAGCCGTACAGAAAGAGCGTGTCCCCGGGTCGTGGATTGGCCAGCTCACCGGTGCGATAGCCCCTCGCCTCCAACAATTCCACGAGGGGCTGATAGACCGGTTTCCGCACGACGCCGGCCAGCCTCAGCCGGCGAATGACGTCCCCGGCGACAACCCGGGAGCGGCTCGGACCCACCTCGATTGCCCGGGCGATGCCGTAGCCGTGGTCTCGAGGGAAGATCAGATTGCTCCCCTTGCCCCACAAGATCTTGCCGCTTCCGAGCTCCCTTAGCTCGACTCCGGTCACTCCGGGAACGAAGACCACTGGCACCCGAAGTGACCCGCCCCCTTCAGCTTTCGATCGCTCCGATGCTGGAGCTCCCTGTGCGGACAGAGCGATCCACATAGCAACAGCGGCGCCGAGCGATCCGACAACCACCCCTGGGCGCCACCTGGCCCGGGTCCCTGAATTGCTCCTGGTTCGCCGCTTCTCGACTCCAAGAATGCCCTTTCGATGCCCTCGAGATCGCTGGGCTCGGTGCCTGACCAACTGTCCTCGAGATTCCCTTTTTCCCTCTTCTCCGGTCCCGGCAGCCGACGCGATCACCAGCTAGCTTATACGCCCGATTGGCAGCGAGCCCGGTTGCTTAGGCCTCGCCAAATCAATAGCCTTTCAGCACCATGC
>JARFQS010000362.1 GCA_029287645.1 Thermoanaerobaculia bacterium
CGCCCATTCCGCCCCCACCGAGCTTCTCGACGATTCGATAATGCGAGACAGTCTTGCCGATCATGGCCAAGTCCCGCGGCAGAGTCATTTCTGCTGACAGGCTGCCGCTATTCTACCTTTGGGTGCCCCGACCGCAAGCGGACCGGCTATCTGGCAGCGTGTAGGATTGTCCGCATGGAGACTCTGGAGACGCCGATCCGGTTCGAGCTCGACGGTTGGGCTCTGTTCATGGCAGAGCTCGAGGTCGCCTCCAAGGGGCTGAATCAGCTACCTGAGCTGCGCGATTCCGTGACCGAGAGGGTTCGACAGACTCGCCGCATGGAAACCCTGTCGAGCGACCCGACGGTGGCCGGCCTTCGGCGACTGTTCAGGGGGGCAGGCTGTGACCCGACTCGGTACCGACCCTCGTCGGAAGCACTGCTGCGTCGTCTTCTCAAGGGCGCTGAGATGCCGGCGATCCATCCACTTGTCGATCTGAACAACTGCCTATCGGCCGAGCTGGCAGTGCCCTGCTGCGTCATGGCCGAAGGGACGTTCGAGCCGCCCTACGTGCTGCGTGCAGGTCAGGCTGGTGAGAGCTACGACTCGCTGCGAGGAGCCTTCAATCTGGAGGGCAAGCCTTTGCTGGTAGATGCGCTTGGGCCCTGCGATGCTCCCATTTCCGGCAGCCAGCGGGTCAAGGTGACCGCCGATACGGTGCGGGCCACCCTGGTTGCCTACCTGCCGGCGGAAGTGCTGACATGGCAGGAGGCGCGGGCACGGCTCGAGGGCCTGCTCGATGAAGGTCCCGTGGCCCACCTTCGTGCGGCTGGTGGAAGATGAGCTGATTGCGACGGGCTAGTCCTTCTTGATCAGGCTTCCGATTCCTCTCTTGATTCCCTTCTTCAGGCCGGATTTCGCGGCTTCTTCGAAGATCGTCGTATTCAGATCGACGTCAGGCTCGGCGAGTGTTCCACCGATGTCGAAGGAAACGGTCAGCCACCCGTTCTCATCGGTCAGGACATCGAGAACATCTCCAGTGACCCCGCCGATGCTCATCAGGTCGCGAGGTGCGAAGACTTCCAGTCGCAGGGAAATGGGCCCCTGAAGGTCGACCCATCCGGCAGAGCCCAGCTTGAAGGACTCCGAGGTCAACTCGAAGGGCGCGATGTCCAGCCGACCCTCGCCAATGCCGAGGCCGATGTCGGTGCCCTGATATGCGGCGCCGTTGATGAAGGACGCACCCAGGAGCTTTTCGACAAGAGCGAGCCAAGGACTGGAAGGGATCGTCCCGGATTCGAGGCGAAGGGTACCTTCGCCCACGAAGTCGTGCAGATCGGGCCCCGCCCCGGTTCCTCGAAGAGCGAGGCTTGCCGGGCCGTAGCCAGCCGTGGTGGCGCTCATCAGCGCGTTGACATCGACACTGCCTGCGACCTCCACCTGGTAGGTGAAAGGGGATCCGGTGAAGTCGGCTTCGAAGCTCGGCAGACTCAACTGGGCAATCGGTGTAGAGAGACCGAGCTCGCTCAAGACGATCATCGAATCGCCGATCGAGATGCCACCGCGAGCCTCCGTGGCAGAGATTCCTTCTGTGTGGATCTCGGCAGCCTTCAAGGTGCCGCTAGCCTCGATCTTCTCGAGAGGTGAGGCTCCCGTCGGATCCAGGACAATGTCGTCGAAGTCCACGTCGAGGTCCACGATCTCCACGGCGGCCTTCTCGGAACCTTCGGTTCTCATCACGACCCTTCCATCGACGATGCGCAGAGACTGGACATTCACCACCAGGCCTCCGGACTCGGCAGTTTCGGCGGTTTCGGCTGCCGCCTCGTCTTTCTGGCCCTGCCCTCCGCCTCCCCCGGCCGACGAGGGGCCATCTACGGTTTCGGCTTCTGCCGGGGCGCTGACCAACTCGATCTGCGGCGCCTCCAAGACGATTTGGCGCACGACGAAATGACCTTGCAGGAGTGGCCAGAACTCGTGCTCCAGCAGGAGGCGTTCGAGCTCGAGATTCAGGGTCCCCGCATCCTGAACGAGGGTGGCCTGGGCAGACTGCAGCTCCAACCCCTTCAGTGGAGAGAGCGAAAAGCTCTCGGCAGTGATGTCGACCCCTTCATTCTGATTGACACGATGGATGACGGCCGCCCCGAGGGTCTCGGGGTCGAATCGCCAAATCAGAAATGCGATTCCCAGAATGACGACGAGAACGATGATTCCGAGGATCTTCAACAGCGTCTTCATTATGGATTCCCTTCCCAAGGCTGCTCAGCACCTGCAGATTCAGGTTCCGCTGTCCTGAAATCGTCTCATGAAATTTCGATCGATGCGATCCTTGAGCCACATCACCCACCTTCCTTCGAAGGTTCGACGCCACTTGGCTCCCAGGGCGGTTCCGTCTCCAAGATTGAGGAGAGTCAGAAAGTCGGATTGCGGTCGGTAGCTCTCCAGATCGGTCCCCGCCGCCACGGCTCGAAGATTGCGCGTCAGGACGGGGCCTTGCCGGACCGCATACACACCCGCTTTGGGCGTGTCGGGGAATTCGTCGAGAGTTGCGCAATCGCCAGCGGCGAACAAGGCGTCATCGCTTTGGATCTGCAAAGAGGAGCGTGTGCGAACGAAGCCTCGGGCGTCGGTCGGAAGATCCGAGTCACGGAAGAATGCATGGCTAGCCGCGCCTACGACCCAGATCAGAGCGTCGAAAGCAATCGGGTCTCCCGTCTCGAATCGAACGGCGCCCTCATCTGCACCGACGACTCTCCGCTCCGCTTCGATCTGAATGCCTCTTCTCTCTGCATGGCGATGGATCCGTCGCGCCAATCCAGGTGGATAGCCCTGCATCAGGCGGACACCGGAATGAACCAATTGCACGGTCAGCGCGCCATCGAACTCGTTGGAGATCCTCTCCTGGAGAGTGAATGCCATCTCGACCCCCCCGGCGCCACCGCCCACGACAACGATCCGAAAGGCGTCACGCTCAGTTTCCTCACGGAGGCCGGTGATCAAAGTATCGATGTGATGAACAAGGTCGCCAATGGGCCGTGTTGGCAGGGCGAATTGACGGATACCAGGCAGGTCCAGCCCGGCAACGGTGGAGCCGATGTTGACTGAGGCTACGTCGAACGGGAGCGGTGCCTCATCGGCCAGAACAACATGCCGTCGAGCGGAGTCGATGCTTGTGGCGAGGGCCACGACGGTTCTTGCGCCGGCTCGATCTGCAAGCGCCTGGACGTCGATCTGGAGATCATGCATCTCGTACTGTCCTGCCACGAACCCGGGCACCATTCCGGAATAGACCGCGATCGGTGTGTCCACGACAACGGTGACCCTGAACCCCGGTATGGGCTCCGCGGCCAGGCTCTTCAGAACCTGGACATGGGAGTGCCCACCCCCTACCAACACCAGTTCGCGCACCATGGTCCAAGCATAACCTTCCATCCGTCCTGGGGCTTGGGTCCTGGGTCCTGGGCATTGAAGCGGCCGGCGCCGCTGCCGGCCGTTGTCTACTGGAGGGTCCGACGTGGGGCCCCCAGGGGGCTTGTTCTCCCTTCCGCTGCAAGAACCCCCTCGAGGTCCCCACGCCGAACCCTTGGAGCCGTTGTAGGTCGCCAGCCCAGCTGTACCCCTAAGCCCTTACGCCTGTAAGCCCTCATTACCCTCACCGGTGC
>JARFQS010000363.1 GCA_029287645.1 Thermoanaerobaculia bacterium
AGGCTCTGCTCGAGACGCGTGCCGCCACGATGTATCTCGACCAACCTGCCGATCCCGCCAATCCCACCCAATCCGATGAAGGGGCCGAGTTCGGCCGTCGCTTCACGGAACGCATCCAACTTGTCAGTCCACCTTCTCAAGCTGAGCCGTTCGAGCTGCCATCGGGCTCGATCGAGATGGCTCGAGCGTTGGGGGGTCAGGCCGAGATCCGCCATGTCGCCAACCAGATCCGCGATCTGATCGACCGAGGATCCAGGCCCGAGAGCATTGGAGTGGTCACTCGCCAACTCGACGCCTACGTCTCGTCCCTGCGCACACATTTCTGGCGAATGGGCATCCCATTCTCGGGCGTCGGCGGTCTCGGACCCAGAACCGATTCAGGAAGGAAGGTGGGGGCGGTTCTGGATCTTCTGAAGCAAGGCCGAATGGCACCCATCGATCGCTGGCTCGATGCCACCCAAGCATGGACGGACAGCCTCGAATTCGACCTGAGATTGGCCCTCTTCGGCTTCGGTGCCGCGCGGCTAGAAGAGGCGGCCGACCTCGATCTCGAAGCGGGCGCGGCGGACAGGAACCTACCGTTGCCTGTGCGAGGTGGCATTGCCACCCGAGAGAACGACGAGGAAGTTGCGGAGCGGACTCGCGAGCGCCGCAGCATCCCCGGAACCGATCTGGCGCGAGCGCGCGACGAGGCGCTGCAACTCTGCGAACGATTCGACATGTGGCAGAGAGGCGAGCTACTCGCAGGTCACATCGCACATCTCAGAGCGTTTCTCGTGGAGGATCTGGCTTGGCCTGCTGACGGCGATCTGACGCTTCTCCTGACCCGCGCACTCGAGCACCTCGACGAGCAGACCAGGGGCGACCTACCTCTCGCATTCGATGAGATGGTGAGGTGGCTGGAGACGGCCTGGGCCGAGATCGGCCGCGATTCCCTGGGCGGCAGCGGCGGCGGTGTCCAGGTTCTCGATGTGACGGAGGCCCGGGGACGAACCTTCGAGCACCTCTTCATCCTCGGATTGAACCGTGGTGCCTTCCCTCGCCAGGTCCGTGAAGACCCTCTCCTGCCGGACTCCTTGCGACAGGTCCTGAGTCGAGAAGGCTACGGAGTCCTGCCCGACCTGGCGAGGAAATTGTCTGGATTCGCGGAAGAGCGCTTCCTGTTCGCTCAACTCCTGGCCTCCAGTCCATCCGTGGCTCTCTCCTGGCAAGCGGTCGACGACGACGGCCAACCCTCGAGTGTCTCGCCGCTCGTCGAGAGGATGCGCTGGTCGGAGGGTGCCGAGGACCGTCAGAGCTGGCGCGAGCCGCCTACCGTCCAGCCGCTCTTCACGCTCTCCCGTGAAGTGCCGCCGGTGTCCTCGAAGAGACCCCGTCTGGCCTATGAGCATGCTGTCGACGCCGCCATGTCGGGGGCTCGGACAGACCTCGGTGGTTTCCTGTCCTCGGCAATCACTGAGAGCATCCAGATTCCGCTCGACTGGAAGTCGATCGGCGGCCAGTGGGAGGCATCGGATCCTCCCGATCCCGATCGGATCGCGACAGCTCGAGTTCGACTCCTGGACGAAATGGACCCGATTCGTGGAGACAGCCGAGGGGAGCGCACATTTGGCAGGCTGAGCCCTTTCCTGGGGTTCGTCGGACCCATCCTCGACGAGCGCGATTTACGAAGTGGCGGACGCCTCTACGTCACCGCGCTGGAAGGCCTCGCGGCCTGCTCCTGGCAGACGTTCCTGCTACGGCTCCTGAGGCTCGAGGCCCTACCCGACCCTCTGGAGATCCTGCCCGGCATCAGCCCAGCCCTCGTCGGAGACCTGGTCCACCGTTGCCTCGAACGTCTGGTTGGCGCGCAGCTGACGACCCGGGCAGCCGATCTCGAGACGGCTCGCACGCTGCAGTCTCACAGCGTGACGTGGCCTGCCGACCGAGAGCTCGACAGGCTCCTGGATCGGCAGGCCGAGCTCGTGGCTCGCCGACACGGCATCGGAATGCGTGGTTTCCCCAAGATGCTCGCCAGAGTGGCTCGCCCCTATCTCGACGTCGCCCACCAGATGGAGTGGAATTCGAACCAGGGAATACCCGTCGCAGCGGTCGAAGTGGAGGGCTGTCTGCCCCTTCGCCTCCCAAACAGTGACGAGCAGGGCCTCTACTTCAAGGCGGATCGAATGGACATCGACGACGACGGCGAGAGGCTCGTGGACTACAAGACCGGGAAGAACGACATCAGCACCGCTACCACTGCCGCGACACGCCAGAAGAACCTGATCAAGAGGATTCGCGCCGGCAAGTCACTGCAAGCCATCACCTACGCCCTGGCGACGCAGTCCCAGAGCTCCAGCGGCAGGTACCTCTTTCTCAAACCGAACATCGACGGACCCGAAGCTGCTCGCGAGATCGGCATCGAGAAGGGCAACGAGGAGGCGCGACTCGCCTTCCAGAAAGCTGCCTCCAGTCTGCTCGAGGCATGGAACCAGGGATCCTTCCTTCCCAGGCTCGTCAAGGCGGACGCAGACAGAGCACCGCGGCGCTGCGGCTTCTGTCAGGTCGCCGAAGCCTGCCTGCGCTACGACTCGGGTGCGAGGGGACGCTTGCGGTCCTGGATGGCGGAGCATCAGGATGCCTACATCGAAGGGGCTCATCGTCCGCTGGACGCGGAAAGCGCCGCCCTCGGAGTCTGGCTGCTGGACTCGAAGCGGCTAGCGGAGTCGGACCTGGCCGTGCAGTCGGAAAGTGGAGATTCCTGATGGACCGGGGAGACTGGCAGCGTCGCGACGAGCAGGCGCGGCAGGCGGCCCACTCGGAATTTCACCGCCCCCTGGTGGTAGTCGCCGGTGCTGGCACAGGCAAGACCACGATCCTGGTCTCTCGGGTGCTCTCCTGGAGCCTCGATCCAGGCTGGAAGGAGGCGCACCAGGCGCTAGACGAGCACGAGCCGGGCAAGGCCAGCGATGCCAGGGTGGCCCGGAGGGTTTTGGAAGGGGTCGTGGCCATCACCTTCACCGAGGCGGCAGCCGCCGAGATGGCCAATCGCGTTGCCGAGACCCTGGCCCAGATCGCTCGTGGCGGACTCGGCGACCTGGTCTGGTATCGACCCGAGTGGCTGCCCTCGAAGCCCTCCGAGGAGCTCTTGAAGAGTCGCGCCCGCGCCCTGATTGGCGCTCTGGACCACCTGACCATACGAACGATTCACTCGTACTGTAGGACCCTGCTCTCGACCTACTCGATGGAGGCCCGGCTTTCCACCGATCTCCAAGTCGACGCGGATGGGCGACGGCTCCGAGAGAGCTGCCATCGCATCGTGGAAACCGCTGCCAAGAGCTCATTCTCGGAGTCGCCCGACGCCCCTCTCTCGAAGCTGGCAACACTCGGATTCGGACCGCAGGAAGTGGCAAATGCACTCTACGAGCTCGCCAGCCGCGGCATGACTTCGACAGCCCTGGCGAGCAATCCCTTCGATCTCTCCGCCATGCTGCAGGCTCGGGACGAGTTGATCGGAGCCTGTGCACGGTTCCAGGAGGTGGGCAGCGAGGCCCTTCGTTCCCAATCGCGTTCCAAGCTCGCCCTGTCGGTCGCTGACGCCGTGGACCGCACTTCGGAAGCTGCTTCGACCGTGGACGAGACCCATGCCGAGGCTCTCGCCGGCCTCCTGAATCGTCTCGAAAGCGATTGGCCGGCCAACCTACTGAAGAGGCTCCGGGAATGGAGCGCCGGCAGCTTCAAACAGTCGGAAAGCGCTGTGCTCGGATCGCTGCAGGAGCCCCTCGCGTCGGCCGCCCTCGAGCTTCACCTGCTGGTCGGCCATCTTCGACAGATCGACCCCATGCTTTTCGATCTGGCGCGTCGTAGCCTGCAACCCCTGATGGATCGGCTGGAAACCGAGCTGCGCGCCAGCGGCATCGCCACCTTCCAGTCGCTCCTCGCTGGAGCGCATCGGCTGCTGAAGACGAGTCGTCTGGCGCTGGCTAGAGAGCGCGCTCGAGTGCGTCAGCTCCTCGTCGACGAGTTCCAGGATACCGATCGCCTGCAGAGCGAGATCATCAGCCTTCTGGCCCTGGAAGGAGACTCCGAGAGGCGACCCGGGCTGTTCGTGGTCGGAGATCCGAAGCAGTCGATCTATGGCTGGCGCAACGCCGATCTGTCTTCCTTCGATGCGTTCGTCGACCGAGCCAAGGCAGAGGGAGCAGAGGTCTGCCATCTGGCGGTCAATTTCCGGTCGACGCCCCCGGTCCTCGAGGAGGTGGAGCGCGTCTTCCGTCCGGTCATGACCTACCGAAAGGGGCTGCAGCCCGAATTCGAGCCCCTCCTGCCACATCGAGAGAGCGTCGGACTCGACTCCGGGCCCGCCAGCCACTGCTCATCGATCGAATACTGGATCTCGTGGCCCAGACCCGAGGGTGCCTCGACTCCCCTGCCCGACTCCAAGGTCGGCGAGATTGCCGAGTGCGAAGCCGCAGCGATCGCCCAGGACATTCGCCATCTCCACGATTCTACCGACAGACCGTGGAGTGATTTCGGACTCCTGCTTCGCGCTACCACCCACCTCGAGACCTACCTCGATGCTTTCCGGGATCGGGACGTGCCGTTTGTCGTGGGCAGTAGCAAGCTGTACTACCGCCGCCGCGAGATCATCGAGGCCGCGGCTCTGGTTCGAGCCATCGTCAACCCCGTCGATCACGTGGCCGTGGTGGCGTTTCTGCGATCGGCCACCGCGGGACTTCCGGATGCGGCCCTTCTCCGTCTTTGGGGTACCGACTTTCCCGGTCTGATCACCGACCTGGCCGGGGCCGGAGACGCGAACCTCGGCCGGGCCCTCGAACTCGTCGAGCAGGTGAGCCGAGAGATCGACGCATCGATACCGGGGATCGAGAGCATCGAAGATTGGCAGGTCAGCGTACAGGAGGCGATCACCGGCCTCGCCCTGCTTCGAAGGTCGTTCCGGCAGGATCCTCCGGATCGTTTCGTCGAGCTGCTCCGCCGCCGGATGCTGTTCGACGTGACCGAGTCGGCCCGGTACCTCGGCCACTACCGTCTCGCCAATCTGGAGCGATTCTTCAGACAACTCGAAACCTCTCTCGAGGAGCTGGGTGGGGATATCCAGGCTCTCCTCCGTGGGTTGAGACGAAGCGTCGCAGAAGCGGAAGAGGAGAAGGAGGCCTTGCCCGGGGAAGCCGCCGTGGACGCGGTTCGGGTCATGACCATACACGGTGCGAAGGGCCTGCAGTTTCGTCACGTCTACCTGGCCCAGACACACGCATCACCACCAGGGAAACGGCGCCGAGCGATCGACCTGGATCCGCGCTGGATTCCGGGCGAGCCCGCCGAGTACGTGCTGTTCAGCACTCCCACTTTCGGCTTCCGTCAGGTGGATGAGCACCGCCAGCGGGTCGAGTCGGCAGAGCTGGTGCGAACGCTGTACGTCGCGATGACCCGAGCCGAGGATCGACTCGTGGTGGTCGGGAGCTGGCCCGAGGAGCTGCAGGTCCCGCCTGCCGAGACGGCCAGGACCTACCTGGACCTCCTGTCGTATCGATCCGATCTCCCGGCCCCACCAGGCAGGCTCCTCGAGGACTGTCTCGGAAGTGGGCAAGCCTTCCACGATGCCGGATCCGCGCGATGGAGATTCCCTGCGCTCGGAGACACGAAGCTCCAGACTCGAGGCAACGCCGACCAGAAATCGCACATGGCGTCGATCGAATTGGCCCGCAACGATTCGCGGACTCTCACACAGTACTGCCTGGCGGCAGGTTCTCGAATGGTCCGTTCCTTCCAGGGATCCATGTCGTCCGATGCCGGCTCCCGACTGGAGCAGCTGCTCGACGACAGTCGAGATGGCGGGGTTCTTGCCGGTCACCGACAGGGCGCGCGGGCAGTCGGCGATCTGATCCATCGTCTGTTCGAGACCTGGGACCTGGTCGAAGACCCGGTGATCGAGTGGAAGCGTCAGCGAGACCAATTGCTGGCAGGATTGAGTGTGCGGATCTCCGAGAGCGAGCTGTCCGGTGCCATCGAGAGGGCGGCGGCTCTCCTCGACAGGGTCGAGCATGGAGAGCTTCTGAAGCGCTTTGTCGAGCTCCGAGAGAGCATCCTGGGGCGTGAGATACCCGTACTGTTGAAGCCCGAGGAAGGGACCGAGGGGCCGGTGGGCTTCTATTCAGGCGCTATCGATCTGCTGTATCGGCAGCCCGAGACCGGGGCACCCGTCATCGTGGACTTCAAGACCGATCAGGTCGAATCCGACGCCGACCTTGCGGCCCGCGCCGAAGTCTATGCCTCGCAGGAGGACCTCTACGCCGCGGCGATTCAACGCGTCATGAGCCTGCAGAGCCGCCCCGACACCGAGCTCTGGTTTCTATGGGCAGACAGGAGGTGGACACGATCATGACCACTCTCTCCCAGATTTCGACCCCAGCGCTGATCCTGGACCTCGATCGCGTCGAAACGAATCTTCGAAGGATGCAGGATCGTGCGACGTCGCTGGGCGTCGAGCTTCGACCCCACATCAAAACCCACAAGTGCCTCGAGATCGCCCAGATGCAGCGCGACCTGGGGTGCTCCGGCCTGACTGTCTCGACTCTCTACGAGGCTCGGGTCTTCAGCGAGCGCGGCTTCGACGACTTGACCTGGGCCTTCCCGGTGATCCTGAATCGGCTGGAGGAGGCCCTGCAGCTCGCTCATGGCGTCGACCTGGGCCTGTTGGTCGATTCGAAGGAGGCCGTTGCGGCGCTCGAAGAGACCCGCGAGCCACTGCGGGTCTGGATCAAGGTCGATAGCGGCTACCACAGGGCCGGAGTGGACCCCGAGAGCCCGCTGGCCCGCGAATTGGCCGAACGGCTCCGGGATTCCACGACTCTCCGGTTCGCGGGCCTCCTGACCCATGCCGGTCACGCCTACAACACCCGATCCATGAAAGAGCTCGCCGCCGTGGCCGAGCAAGAGCGCTCCACTCTGGTGAATCTGGCCGAGCTCCTCCGAAGCTCGGGAATCGGAGTTCCAGCGGTCTCGGTCGGCTCCACCCCCACGATGTCGGTGGTCGAAGATCTGGGCGGCGTCGATGAGATGCGGCCGGGGAATTACGTATTCTTCGACCTGATGCAGGCGAGGCTGGGCTCCTGCAGCATCGACGATTGTGCGGTGACCGTCCTGGCCAGTGTTGTCTCTTCGCAGCCGGGGGCGGGACACTGTGTCATCGACGCCGGCGCCCTCGCACTCTCGAAGGACGGCCTGCCGAAGGTCGATGACGGCACGAGCTTTGGCGAGGTTCTCGACGCCGGCCTCCCGGGCCCGCCGATCGACGCGACTCGAGTCCGGTCGCTATCCCAGGAACACGGCATTCTGGATCGCGCGCTGGAGGTTGGAAGGCGAGTGCGGGTCCTTCCCGTTCACTCCTGCCTGACTGCGGCCTGCTTCGATGAGTACGTGGTGGTGCGGGGAGATCGGGTCCTCGACCGCTGGAAGATCTGGCGCGGACGCTAGTCCAGATACCCGAGGGCTCGCAGGGCGTCGACGTCCTCCTCACTCAGTGAGGGGGGCGGTAGCTCATCAGCCAGGATCAAGCCCGCTTGTACGCTCTCCAACCAGGTCCGGAGGCCTTCCGAGATCTCAGTCTGTTCTCGAACGAGGCTGTCCAGTTCCTCTGGATCTGCCACGAGATCGAAAATTCGGCGCCGACCGTTGGTGACACGGAGGATCTCCTTCTTCCCACCCTCTAGCCTGGCAACCTCCAGCAGGCCCTTCTCTCGAACCTTGGTCTGGTCCTCCTTCGCCCCGACCGAACCTCGGTGAGCCTGATACAGGGTGACCCGATCCCGAGGTGGCTCCACAGCACCCGCGAACACCTTGGACCAATCGACGCCCTGGAAGAAATTCGGCACGTCGATTCCGAGCAGGCCGACCACCGTCGGTGCCAGATCGAGGATCAGTGCCGGTGCCTCGACGACCGTCGGCTCGACTCGCCCAGGCCAGGTGATTCCCATGGGAATGTGCAGTGAGGGCTCGTACAGATGTCGGCCGTGGCCCCAGTATCCGTGCTCGCCGAGACTCTCTCCGTGGTCCGAGACGAAGAGCACCATGGTGTTGTCCGCCGCCACCAGGTCCTCTACATCGTCGAGCAGCTGCGAGATCTGGAAGTCCACGTAGGCGATCTCGGAATCGTACTTGTTGCTTTCCGAGTAGTTGTTGCCGTCGGGCGACGACCCGATCTGGTTCATGAAGTCCCGCTGCAGAAGGTACGGGGCGTGCGGTTCGACATAGTGGACCCAGAGGAATACCGGTCGTGAAGCTTCGCTCTCGATTTGCTCACCGAACCAGTCCAGCGCCGCTTCGTTGAGATCTTCTGCCGTGGCTTCGCGCTTGACCATGCCCAGCCATCGAGCCTTGGTCAGCACCTCCTCGAAATGGTCGAAATGACCCTCCATCGCCCAGAGCTTCGCCCGCAGGGTCCAACTGCCGACGAAAGCCCCTGTCTTGTACCCATGACGTCTCAAGATCTTGGGCAGAGAAGGCAGCTCGGGGCGGACCCTGAGGCCGTTCCGCGTCGAACCGTGCTCGTGTGGCGGCAGCGAGGTCAGCATCGAAGCCAGAGCGGGTGCGGTCAGGGGCTCGATGGTTCGAGCGTCCGCAAAGCGAGCACCCTTCGCCAGGAGATCGTCGAGGTGTGGTGAGGTCTTGCGTGCGTAGCCGTAGCTACCCATTCGATCCGCCCGCAGCGTATCGACCGAGAGCAACAGGATGTGGGGTCGCGGCTCGGAGGCGGCCATTGAGGTGGCCGGCGCAAATAGAGCCAAGAGCGCGAGTCCTCGCCAAAGCACCGGAAGTCTTCGTCGCACCTTCATAACCGCGGGAATTTACCAGATTTTCAGGTCCGCGATAGGGTGATCGGGCGATGGTCGATCCAGAAGCGGAGACTCCAGGCCCTCCGACACCTCTCATCCGAGGCCGGGCTTCGACGAGTCGCTGGCTGGTCAGAACGGCGCAGCTGGCCGCAGTGGTCCTGATCCTCGTCTTGGCCTGGCGCCTCCTGGACCAGATCGGCTGGAGGGAAATCTGGCTGCGAGTCAGAGCAGCCAGGGGGAGTTGGATGGTGGCTGCCGTGACAGCGCTCGTGGCGCGATTCGTCCTCCTCTACCATCGCTGGTCCCTGGCACTCGCGGCAACAGGTTTCCGCCCCGCCTGGTTCCGGGGCCTGGCTTCGCAGCTCGCCGCCATCCTGGTCAATCATCTGACTCCTACCGCTCGGCTCTTCGGTGGCGTTCTTCGCGCCCGGTGTGTCAGCCTTCAACTCGCCCGACCCTTCGCACAGATCTACGCCACGGTCCTGGTCGATCAGATTTCGCATCAGGCTGTCCTGGCGGTCGTCACCCTGTCTCTTATACACATCTCCGAGCCCACGAGACCCGCTCCGTTATCGCGTATGCCGTCTTCGGCTTGAAAAGGGGGGGGGGGGGGGGGGGGGGGGGGGGGGGGGGGGGGGG
>JARFQS010000369.1 GCA_029287645.1 Thermoanaerobaculia bacterium
CGAGTGCTCGAACGAGATGTAGGCGATCTTCTCGGCGCCATGCTCGTCGACCAGGGCTTCGAGCTTGGCCATGTCGATGTTGCCCTTCCATGGGAAATCGCTGTCCGGGTCGTGCGCTTCATCGACGATGACGTCGGCGAAGACGCCACCGGCCAGCTCCTGATGGAGCTTGGTGGTGGTGAAGTACATGTTGCCGGGCACCAGCTGGCCGGGCTGGATCATGACCTCGGAGAGGATCTGCTCCGCGGCGCGGCCCTGATGCGTCGGGATGATGTACTCGTAGCCGGTAGCCTCCCGCAGGACTTCGACCAGGTGGAGGTATTCGTCGGAAGTCGTGGGAGTGGCGCGAGCCCCGTCGTAAGCGGCCCATTGATCGGTGCTCATGGCCGAAGTGCCGGAGTCGGTCAGCAGATCGATGGTGACGTCGGCCGAGCGCAGGAGAAAGGTGTTGTAGCCCGCCTCCGCGATGGCCTTGCGCCGTTCTTCGCGACTGATCGTGGCAATCCTCTCGAGGGTGTGGATCACGAACGGATACGTCACCAGCTCGAAGGGCTCGAGGTCCGAGTAGACCCAGCGGTACCGCATCTGGTCTCTCCAGGTCCCTTCTTCTACAACCTCGAGGGGAGGCACACTGTCGCGCTGCTCGAAGAGGCTGATGATCGCGTCGGCGACGTGGTCGAGCTGGCGAGTCGTCATGGCCAGCCTGGGGATCTGGACCGGAACCTGATTGTCGCGGCCGACGAGTCCGTGGGCCAGAGCGCGAATCCCGGACATCTCGTACAGGGCGGCCGAGAAGGCGTCCTGCTGGAACTTGTCGAGATGAGGGAAGAACTCGTCGGCCAGGATATAGGCGCCATCGCAGCCACGCTCCACCGGCACCCCGGCGTCGATCAGGCGGCCATTGAAGTGCTCTGTCTGCTGCATGACCCACTGCACCTCTTCCTCGAGGCACATCTCTTCGAGGCCACGAGCGAAGACCTCCATGGTCCTTCCGGCCATACCGCCGTAGGTGTGTAGGCCCTCGTAGACCACCACTTCGTTCATGAAGTGCTCGTGATCTTCCGGATTGTCGGTGGCCAGCAGGCCTCCGGTGGGGCATTTGGGATCCTGGGCGCCGTCGATCTGAATCACGTTGGCTGTCTTGGCGATCTCCTTGACGATGTCGGCGATGCTGCGATGCGCCATGCCCTCTTCGTGTCGCTGGATGTACCAGGCGTTCTCGATGACCCGCGAGCCGTCGAGGATAAGGCGTTTGCCATAGCGGGAGACCAGAGCTCGGGTGGCTCGCAGGTTGGCGAGGCTGAAGGGGTGCTGACCGTCGCCGAAGGCTTGCAGCCCCACGATCGCGACCCGCTCTCCCTCCAGTAGCTCCTCGAGCCGCTTGAGGTTCACGTTGCCTGTGAAGACCTCGGCCTCGTGATCACGAATGTCGGGCACCTCTACGTCGCGAGGGGTCAGGACATCGATCCGAGTCCGCGAGTTGGAGGGGAGTATGGAGCCGGCCGGCACCATGGTGGCGGTGACCAGCTTGACGCATCCCAGAACGTTGTGGGTGGGGCAGACATAGGTGTGGCCCAGGACGTCGCGCACCGCCTTTTCGAGCCGCTCGAAGTTCCGGGCCCCGGCATAGGCCTCGTCGCCGATCAACTGGCCCGACAACTGCTCCTGGGTCATGGCGCTCGTACCCAGAGAGCACATGTCGAACGACACCTGTGAAGGCGTCAAATTGAAGACGTTGAAGTGGGCTTCCGCCAGAAACTGCTTGCGCTCCTCGAGAGTCGGGAAGGAGATGGGGCGGATGGTCTTGATCTTGTGCGGCTCGTGCGCGAGCTTGTTCAACATGAGAGTTACCTCCTGCGACCGTCACGTGGCGAGGCTGTCGCCGGAAGGAAGATGACGATCGTTTCTGAAATGAAAGGCGGCCCAGAATCCGGCCGCGTGGGTGCTTCTGCTGCCCAGACCCTCGATCGACCTCGAGGGAGCGAGCCCCGTCGGGCCGACTTTAGCACGCAGGAGGTCGTGGCAAGGGGGTGGGATTCGCTGTTTCGAAGGACTGGTGGCAGTCCTGAGGCAGGCCGATTTGTGTCGTATCCTTGCGAACCATGAGTCGAAGAGACGAGACCCTGGCAATCTTCGAGGCGGCCTTGGGGGCGGCGGATCCTCAACGATCCGTGAAGCGGGTCTTGAGACGCGATGGCGATGTGCTGACACTCCGCCAGGCCGGAGACGACGTGCGCATCGATCTGGGTGAGGTCGACCGCCTTCTCGTGGTCGGTTGCGGCAAGGCCGGCGCCCCGATGTCTCGAGCCGTGGAAGAACTGACGGCCGACCGGATCTCTTTCGGAATCGTGGCCGTCAAGTATGGGCATACCCTGCCGGAAGAGCTGTCGCCCGCTCACATTCGCATCGTCGAAGCTGGGCATCCGGAGCCCGACGCGGAGGGGATGCGTCACGCTCGAGAGGTGGCGCAGGTACTGGAGGGTGCCTCGGAGCGGGACCTTGTCATTGCGTTGATCTCGGGAGGTGGCTCCGCGATCTGGCCGCTGCCGGTGCCTCCCATCACGTTGGAGGAGAAGACCGAGCTCACCCGGCAGCTACTAGCTTCAGGGGCCGACATTCACGAAATCAATGTCGTGCGCAAGCACGTCTCGAGCATCAAGGCAGGCTTGGCGGCGCGATTGGCCTATCCGGCGCGGGTGCTGGTGCTCCTCATTTCGGACGTCATCGGAGACCGACTGGATTCCATCGCATCGGGACCCTTCGCTCCTGACACAACGACATTCGGCGAGGCCCTGGAGATCGTCGAACGATACGGGCTTGGAACCGAGATTCCCGTATCCATCCAATACCACCTGTGGAACGGGATGGCAGGCAAGGTCCCCGAGACCCCGAAGCCGGGTGATGTGGTGTTCGATCGGGTCACGCATTCGATCTGCGCCTCGAATGCCCAGGCCCTGGAGGCGGCGAGACTGGAAGCGGAGGCTAGAGGCCTTCGGACTGAGGTCATCGAAGGGCCGATCGACGGCGATGTCCGTGAGGGTGCCAGGGGCTTTTGCGAACGATTGAAGGAACTGGCCAAACAGGCCCCGGAGCGAGGTGTTTGCCTGATCGGTGGGGGCGAAACCACGGTGAAGCTGGGAAGCTCTAGCGGTAAGGGGGGACGCAATCAGGAGTTTGCCCTGGCGAGCGCCTTCGAGATTCAGGGTCAGGAGAGGCTGACGGTCCTGAGTTGCGGCACCGATGGGAACGACGGGCCGACCGACGCTGCTGGAGCGGTGGTCGATGGAGGCACCATCGACCGATGTCGGAGCCTCGACCTGGACCCGCAGAGAGCTCTCGAGGGGCACGACGCCTACCCCCTCTTCGAAGCCTCGGGAGATCTCGTCAAGACCGGACCCACGAACTCCAATGTCATGGACATCATGATTGGCATCGTGGCTTGAGCGTTGTGGCTATACTGGCTCACGGCGGTTGCATGAACAGCTTGGTAGGGGAGCTCACGTGACCAGCAAGTCGACCCGATACAGCCGTGACGAGTTCCTCGCTCGATCTCTCGAGGTTCTGTCGAGAGACGGTGAGGCGAAGCTCCGGATCGATCGTCTGGTCAGCCAGTTGGGTGTCACCACGGGCAGCTTCTACTGGCACTTCGAGAATCGAGCCGATTTCGTGCGAAGTCTCGCCGGCTACTGGGCGCTCTCCTCGACGCAGGTGGTGATCGACGACATAGAGGTCATGGAGGGGAGTCCAGAGGACCGGCTGCTCAGCCTCATGAGGAGATTCAGTCGGCAGGATCTCGCCGGTCACGATCTCGCCATGCGGACTTGGGCCTTTCACGAACCGGAAGTGGCCACCATCGTCACGAAAGTCGATCGCATGCGCCTGACCTTCGTGCGGTCCCTGTTCAAGGAGATGGGATTCGAGGGCGACGAACTGGAGACCAGGACCAGGGTCTTCGTGACCGCTCTCAGTCTCGAGCGTGGGATTCTGGTGAGGGAACCCAGCGGCAGACGCTCGAGAGCTTTGCGGAGTTGGCACGAGTTCTTCACTCGACCCTGAGAGAGGCCTTGCCCCAGTCGAGGTTGGTACCCATAAGCCCTTTCAGGTGAAGGGTTATAGTCAAACCTCCCAGTCGAGGTGCCTGTTCATCGAAAGGGGAGACCGCCATGGGAGTCGAACGGAATCGGGTCATTCATCTCGTGCCGCTGGCTGCGGCAGTTCTCTTGGCCCAGATCGGAACCGTGAATGCCGAGGCTGAGGTGCTGGCCTTGGTCGGAGGAACCGTTGTCGACACGGGAGACTGGGGTCAGTCTACGGTCGACATCGAGGACGCGGTGGTCATCGTCGAGGATGGCGAAATCGCTGAGGTGGGCCGACGGAGTTCGACCGCTGTCCCTGCCGAAGCTCGGGTGATCGACGCCTCCGGGAAGTTCATCGTGCCCGGGCTTGTGGATGGCTTTGCGGCCATCAACAACCAGGCCTATGCGAACGCCTACCTGGCCAGCGGAGTGACCTCCATCATTTCGGTGGATGGGGGGCGCCGAGGCGGCCTGTTTCTCGATGCCGATCCGGGCCCCAGGATCCACCGCCTCGATTCGGTCGGCTACGAAAGGGCGACTCTGGAAGAGCACCTGGAGGCTACGGATCGCCTCGCCGAGGCGGGCGTGGAGATCCTGCTACTGATGTACAAGCTGCCACCGGATCAGTTGCAGGTGCTTGCTGAGCGGGCGCGCTCCCACGGCATGGGTACGATCGGAGAATTGGGTCTGTCTTCCTACAGCCAGGGTATCGAGGCCGGCTTGAATGCCTTCGTCCACACCACCCGCTACTCACTCGATATGGCACCGGAAGAGATAGCTCGCGCCGTCGTCGAGCAGCCGTTCAGCGATGATCTCGATAGCCCCAAATGGATCTACTACAAGTGGCTGAGCGGCCTGTCGCCCTTCGATGAGAGGCTCGAGAGTCATGCCCAGGTACTGGCCTCGGACTCGATCGCCCTGATGCCTACCCTCGCGCTTCTCTACCTGGATCAGCCGTGGGCCAAGAATCCCTGGGACGAGCCAGTAGCTGGCCTGCTGGACCCGGAGGACATCAATCGGCCGGCGAATCGGGAGACGGGTAGGCAC
>JARFQS010000387.1 GCA_029287645.1 Thermoanaerobaculia bacterium
CTACAGGGGGGCGAAGTTTCTCGTCAACCTGCTGCCCGAGACCGTCCAGCTGGCTCTCGGTCGATGGGGTGGCAAGCTCGGCTACACGCTGGACGCCAGGCATCGTCGGGTTGCGCTGCAGAATCTCGAGCTCGCCTTTCCCGAATGGACGCTGGCCGAGCGCAAGCGCGTCGCCAAGGAGTCCTTCGGCAACATCGGTACGGCAGCCGTCGAGCTCGCCACCTCTGCGCAGCTCGACCGCCAGAGCTATCTGGATCGTCTCGACTTCGAAGGCTGGGAGAACTTCGAGCTCGCCGAACAGGCGGGCCATGGCGTGTTGCTGATGACCGCCCACTTCGGCAATTGGGAGGCTCTCGCCCAGGCTCCCGTGCTTCGAGGCAAACCGGTCTCCTTCGTCGCCCGCCCGCTCGACAACCCCTATCTGGAAACGGAAATCCGGCGGATACGGGAGCGTTTCGGGAACCACACGATCATGAAACGCGGCGCGGCTCGACGGCTGATTCGAACTCTGCGGAGCGGCGGCGTCACCGGCCTGCTGATCGACCAGAGAGTCCACCCGAACGAAGGCCGGGCCTACGACTTCTTCGGTCACCCGGCCTACACGACACCATTGATGGCCCGGCTGTCGCTACGCACCGGAGCACCTGTCGTACCCGTGTTCGGGATCCCGCTGGACGGCTGGAAACGCTGTCGGATCGTCTACCGACCACCGATCTTCCCCGAGACCAATGGAGAGGATGCGGTCGATCGCCTCACCTTGCAGTACCTGCGCTCGATCGAAGAGGCGATTCGGGAGTGGCCGGAGTTGTGGCTCTGGGCACACCGCCGCTGGAGAAAAGGACGAACCGTGGATTCGAGTACCGAGGCCGAGTCTCAGTCACTCGATTCCACCGGTGAGCGAGCTTCGATCAAGGCTCACTGACCGACTTCGAAAGACCCTCATCGACTCAGGAAGAAGGGTTCTGCAGGGTCTTCAGCACTTCCCTGTGTTGGGAGTAGACCTTGCGGGCCTCGATGTACTGCCGATGGCTGAATCCCAGCTCACTGGCGATCTGGCGAATCTGGGCCTCTTCCGCCGAGGTGATGGACTCATCGGCTGCCGAGACCGCAAAGAGGCAGTCCAGGAGCTCTTGTCGCTGCTCCGGAGTCGACACCTGCGTGAACTCTCGGGTGACGAGAAAGTTCTCCGTGTGTCCGAACAGCTGATTCTGGCTCTTGGCGATCTGCACGACCAGCACGGCCTGTTCCTCGGGAAGATGTCCCAGCTTTCCGACGACCTCTTCCATCTTGCGGGTCTCGGCTTTACTGATGTCCAGATCGGCATGGGCGACCCGCCCGAGGATGTAAGCAAAGGCGGCCACGTAGCGCGCCTTGTCGGCGTCCATCGTTTCGAGCTCCGCGACAATCTTGCGCACGGTGGCAGTATCACCGGGGTCGCTGGACCCGCCTTCGGCTCCGAATCCCAGGCTCTTCAGAAAGGACATTGATCTGGCCTCACCTGTAGTACCCGGCGATCGTTCTCGCTTTCAGCCCGCTCCCCTCGACGCCGACCTCTATCTGTCTCCACTCCTCACCTCCCGTGTACTGCGAGTAGTAGCCCACCAGATACTGACTCCGCAGCTCTTCGTCGATCTCGGCATAGACGTCCCGCAAGTCCTGACCGACGCGGGCGAAGAAGACCTTGCCTCCCACAGACTTGGTCAGGGTCTCGAGCCGCTCCAGGAAGCCCCGCACGCTCAATCCCTTCCCCTTGGTCCGCATGATCTCGTTGTTCGAAAGGATCACGTAGATCGGAACTCCGACCTTTCGAGCGAAACGCAACGCTGTGCGGTAGGCGAAGTCGGGGTCCTCGTCCGCCCCATCCGTATAGACGACAAGGGCCTTCTTCCCAGGCACTCCCTGTAGCTGCACCAGGGAATAGACGACAGCCTTCCATATCCCGGTCTGGCCGTCGGGTTGCAGCACATCGAGGGACTTGATGACCTCTGGCAGATCCGAGGTCGTGTTCCGCGTCAGTCGGGGCTCGTTGCCGAATCCCACGACGAAAGCCCGGTCTCGGCGCGTCGCCAGGCCGCGCAGAAACTCCGCCGCTGCGAACTGGACTTCCGGCAGCTTGACGAACATCGAAGCCGAGCTATCGATGGCGAGACCGACCGTCAGCGGCAGGTCGCCCGCATCACTGAAGGTGCCGATCTCCTGGGCCACACCGTCTTCGAGGACCCGGAATCTCTCTTGCGGCAAGTCCGTTACCGGCCTGCCCTTGCGGTCTGTCACCACCACATAGAGCTCCATCAGATTGACCTGCAGCTTCTCGCTGGAACCTGGGCTGTTGAGAAAGACCACATCCTCCGAGCTGTTGCCATCCTCCAGATAGGCCACGACCCGGATGAACCCGCGGGGAGCCTCGGGTGGGATGACCATCCTCTGTCGGAAGGGACGCGCATAGCGGGTCGCCGCCAGAGTGTCCTTCCAATAGAACTCGACACGGTCGATTCCCTGACCTCTGCGTGGCTCCACCTCGGCATGCACGTCGATGGGTCCGGCATAGCGCTTCGGCTGCCCGTCCTCGCCGGGTCGGGGCTTGACGATCCTCACCCCGAAGACCCCCGACCCCTCATTGACGACCAGGTAGTCTCGACCCAGCTCAGCTCCCGAGCGGTCCCGTGCCACGACAGTTACCCGCCTGGGCTGGGGAAGAGGCCCCATGTCCAGGCTGGCAGTAAATGGCGGCGAGTCCCGAATCACCTTGCTCTCTCCGTCGACGAGAAACTCGACCGACGCGACGTCCGTGTGCGAAACGACAGTCTCTATGAGGGTCCGGCCCATGGCGAAGCCCTGTCTCGGCGCCATGAGATGGATCACCTGGGGTGCCGGCAGAACCATCGACCCCAGGCTGTCGGCGACGGACACCGTCGCACCCGGTTCCACGAACGACGCAAACGTCGCCCCCCATTCACCCGTCTCCAGCTCCTCTACGAGAACTACCACCGGTCCCTCGGGTTGCGAATCGAGCCCGATCTCCAAGACCGAATCCTCGAGACCATCGCCTTCATCGACGAGGTCCCAGCTCGCATGCTCCTCATGGAAGATCTCGGATGGCTCCTCGTCTTTGGAAATGGCGACCGTGACGCGCAAGGGAGAAGGTCGCGTCTCACCCTGCCGGTCGTAGACGTCCTTCTTGATCACCAAGCGAGCGCTTTGGCCGTCCTCGCTGGGTTGTAGCGCCGCTACCACTGGGAGCTCACCCTCCTCCAGGTCGTTCTCGAGGATTCGCTCGGCGCGGGTCAGCGAGACGACTTCCGGTGTCACCTCCGAAAGCCACCGTCGGTAGCGGAGAGTCGCCTCGGAGTCGTCATCCTCCGCCACCAGGCGCACCTCCAAGAGCTGTCGATCAGCGGTTTCGAGCCCGCCGGTCTCGAGGGTCAGCCGCTGGCGTCGCGGCAACCGCTCGATGAGGTCCGATAGCTGAAATTTGCCCCGGATCAGCTCTCCACCGGTCGACTCGGCCAGAGCCTGCAGCGGTGAGGTCGGATCCAGCACCAGCGGGGGACCTGCCGCCTCCTTCCTGGCTTTCTCGCGGCGTTCCCGGAGCCACTTGAGGGGGTCGACGCCGATCGTCGTCTTGTCCACGATCCGACCGTCCTGCATTACGACATCGACTTTGTCCTTGCCCTCCTGCTCACCTGGGATTCCTTCTCCAGGCTCCAAGAGCTCGTTGGACCGTTGCTCTGGTACATACGGCAGGGCGACCCAGCCGTAAGCCGCGAGTGTCTGCGCCACATCCAGCGCCGAAGGACGCGGCAGAACGGGAACCACCTGTGCGGCAGTGGGCTCACCGTACTCCCGTACCAGAAGGGTGCGGTAGAAATCGTCGGGATTGGCATCGTACCCGCTGGCAACCATGACGATCGCCTTGGGACCGGGTGAGCTCTCCTCACTCACCCAGAGCAGCAGCTGCTCGTGGCGCTCACGTAGCAGCTGGTTCTCAAGCCGCATCGCGATCTGCGCTCGAGCCGCTGCCTCGGATGACTCCTCGCGTGCAGGCGAGGATGCGACCTCCCCCTCGTCCTGATCGCTCACCAATCCCAGATCCTCCAGGAACTCCCAGCGCAGCTCCTCTTGGAGGTCCTCAGATTCCTCTCGGAGTCGAATCCAGTGGAGGGCCTGCTCCAGGACATCCGGATCGCGGGTGGCCGGCAGGGCGGTCCTCATGTCCGCACCCGCCAGGAGGATCTCGACGGAACCCAGCCGGGTCAGCTCCCTGGCCCGTTCGGCCAGCTGCAGGGCGGCATTGCCAAAGTCGAGAGGACGAGTCAGGGTCTGATCGAACAGCAGGACGATCTGCCATTCGTCACCTGTGACTCCCACCTGCGAGATGGCCGCAACTTGCCCTTCGACGAGGGCCTCGATGCGGCCCGAAACCTCATCGGTCACGACCTCGCCCGTCGCGCTCAGTGCCTCCAGCTCGATCTCGTGAGACCCCGAACCCATCGCATCCGCAGGGCGAAGCCCACCAGGGCCCCATCCGAGAAGGCCCAGACATGCCATAACGGCCACTCGCAGGCCACGCCGCGCCCAAACACCCCTGCTGTCGCCAGGGTGCATCTCGCCCAGTTGGTTGCTCTCGCTCAAACTCAAACCTCGTACTTGGCCACAGGGTTGCTCCTGTCAGGCCACCTGTGTACGACTCCCATTCAAGATCGGTGCCTGAAACTCGCCCGGATCACTCCACGCTACTCCAGGCTCAGTCTCCGTCGTGTTGATGAATCGTACGATAGCCCCGATTCCAGTAGACGAGAGGCGGTGCATCCGGCTTCGGCACGCTGCTCGCCTGCACTTCACCAAGATAGATCGTGTGGGACCCGGCCGGCCTTCTGCCGTGAATCGTGCAGTCTAGCCAGGCCAGAGCGTCGCTGAGGACCGGGGCACCCGTCACCGCCGTCTGCCAGTCGCCTTCCGCAAATCGGTCTTCATCTTTGACCCAGGCGAACCGATTGGACAGCTCGATCTGATCTTCCCGCAACATGTTCACCGCGAACACCGCTTCCTCTTCTTCCAATAGTGGATAGGCGTGATGACGATGGTCGATCATCACTCCCACGAGCGGCGGATCGGGTGAAACCGATGCGAAGGCCGACACCGTCAAGCCGTGGATTTCCTCGCCGGCCTTGATGGTAACGATGGTGACACCCGATGGGAAGTGTCGTAGGGCGTCGCGATAGTCCTCAGATGAAACAGGCATGCATGCCTCCGATGGCCGGGGAGCACGACGGTCGATCGACCGCCGTTCAACTCTCGGCCGAAGCTGGCTCGATGAGCGGATAGCTCGTTTCGACGTACTCCTCGATGATCCTCTGGAAGGCCTCCGAGAGCTCGGAGTAGGTCCCCTGCAAGCTGGTTGTCTGGCGACCGTCGACATAGACGGGACAGTGCGGGGCCTCTCCCGTTCCAGGCAAGCTGATGCCGATGTTGGCGGCCTTCGACTCCCCCGGACCGTTGACCACACAGCCCATGACCGCGACGGTCATCCTCTCGACCCCGTCGAAGTGTTCTTTCCAGTGTGGCATACGTTCGCGTACATATTCCTGGACCCTCTGCGCCAGCTCCTGGAATGTGGTCGAAGTCGTCCGCCCACAACCTGGACATGCCGTGATGCTTGGAGCGAAGCTGCGCAGTTCGAGAGCCTGGAGCAGCTCCTTGCAGGCATAGACCTCTTCTCTTCGATCGGCGCCCGGTCTCGGTGTCAGGGAGATCCGGATGGTGTCCCCGATGCCTTCTGACAGCAGCACTGCCATGGCCGATGCCGACCACACCAGACCCTTCATACCCATCCCAGCTTCGGTCAGACCGAGATGCAGGGGTTGCTCGGTCTCGGCGGCCAGACGGCGGTAGACGCGTATCAGATCTCTCGGCCGCGACACCTTGCAGGACAGGATGATCTGATCGGGGCGCAGGCCACACTCCAGAGCCAGGTCGGTCGACTGCACCGCGGAAACGACCATGCAATCGTCGAGGATCTCCTCCGAGCTCTTGCCCAGCCCCTGATCCGTGTTCTGCTGCATCCTCTCCATCACCAGATCTTGGTTCAGGGAGCCACCGTTGACACCGATCCGCACTGGGGTGTCGAGATCCACGGCGATTCTGCAGATGGCGGCGAAGTTCTCGTCCCGCCTCTCGCCTTGCCCGACATTGCCCGGATTGATGCGGAACTTGTCGAGTGCAGCGGCACAGTCCGGAGATTGGGTCAGCAAGACATGGCCGTTGTAGTGAAAGTCGCCGACCAGCGGCACAAAGCAACCGACGTCCTCCAGGCGCCGCTTGATCTCCGCTACGGCTGCGGCAGCCTCCCCAGTATTGACTGTGATGCGGACCAGCTCGGAGCCGGCCTCCGCCAGCTCCCTGCACTGCTGAACTGTGGACTCGACGTCGGCCGTATCCGTATTGGTCATGGACTGCACGACGATCGGGGCCGCGGCCCCGACCTGGATCGAGCCAACTCTGACGCCTACAGTTCGATGTCGGTTCACCTAGGTCTTCTCCTCGTGCGGCTCAATGAGCCGCGCGATTCTAGCACCGGGTGTCCCGCGGCACCGGATTCGACTCGATACCGCACGACCTCGGGCCCCAATCTGCAAGCTCGAGGGTCTCCTTCCCGTCAATCACCCAAGAAGCGGCCCAGCCGCCACGCGCCAGGGTGGCACCACCATCGCCCGCCCGGCCCATTCGATACTGCAAGGAGACGACGATGTCGATTGACGAGCGCAGAGGTCATCCCCGCCGCACCATCCAGGGAGTCCATGTCCACAACGGAGTCGTCAGCGGTGAGCTGCTCAACTTCAGTGCCGGAGGTCTGGCCATCGAGACCACCCACAGCCTTCGCGTCGGGGCTCTGTACACCTTCCGACTGGGACGACCCTGGATGAGTTTCAGGGTGACGGGATGTGTCCGATGGAGCCGACTAGCACGCACGCAAAGGACCCGAAGCGGAGAGGTGTCGCCGATCTTCGTCGCGGGTATCGCTATCGAGTCG
>JARFQS010000393.1 GCA_029287645.1 Thermoanaerobaculia bacterium
GTCGGCCCACGAGATCTTCCTGCCGTATTTCTGCTTCACGGGCCAGAGCAATCGGCGCGCTTTGTCGAGGTTGGCATTGTCGGGCCAGCTGTTGAGCGGTGCGAAGCGCTGCGTGCCCGACCCGGCTCCGCCGCGGCCGTCTCCAATGCGGTAAGTGCCCGCACTGTGCCAGGCCATCCGGATGAAGAGTGGACCGTAGTGACCGTAGTCGGCGGGCCACCAGTCCTTCGAGTCCGTCATCAGGGCGAAGAGGTCCTTCTTTACGGCCTCTAGATCGAGCTTCTTGAACTCTTCAGCGTAATTGAACTCCCCGCCCATGGGGTCGGACAGGGGAGATTTTTGGTGAAGGATTCCCAGGTTCAGTTGGTTGGGCCACCAGTCCCGGACCGAGGTTCCACCAGCTGTCGGCTTGACAGGGACCCCGCTCGTGACCGGGCACTTGCCCTCGATTCCTGCAGCGCTTTCGTCCATGGTCCTTTCCGATTCCAGTTGTGTGTGGTGAGCCGCCTGAAAAGAAAAATAGTCTACCCCTCGAAATCTGAAACGGTTTCTTGGTCCGGACCCCTTCCCCCGGATTCCAGGCTTCCAGAGCTCCGCCGCCTCGGTCAGGCTACGTTCAGCCCAACATGCGATAGCCACTGAAGGTGCTGGCTTTCCAGGACGCGTGCTTTCGGATCGTGGCAACCGCGGCGAGCCTGCTCTGCATCAGAATCGAGAGGAGACAGGTGCTTGTGACGTCAACACTGGAAGTGGATTCGGAGTCCCATGGGGGACATTGACCTTCGGGGGTGCGGCGCGATCCTGGCCCGCGGTCCGGGGCGGTCTGCTCCGCTGCTGGTACTGCTCTCCGTGGGGGTCGCCGCGCTCGGTTGTCATCCAGTGGATCCACCCGAGTCTTTCAGCGTCCCGAAACGGTTTTGGATGGAGTCGCCCCGGGATCAAGATGCGCTCTCCCTGGCGGTACAGAGGGTTCGGGCGTCTGTGGCTCAGTCGTTTCGTGACGGTATTCTCGATGAGGGATACCCCCGAGACTGTTCAGTTACCGAGCCCGCCCTCAGAACGGTTCCGTTTGAACCGAAGTGCCTTGAAGGCGGCCCGACGCCCGACGGATTGCTCCTGGACGCAAGCGGTAGTTACATCCAATTCCTCCCCATAGACTTCCTGAGCTCCAGAGCCTTTCTGTTTGAGGTGTATCTGATCCCCGATCCTGGCATCGCTTCGACTCTGACTCCGGAAGCCCTTCTGGAGTACCCGCACGTCGCAATTCCCCACTTCCCGTTGCCGGCGGCTACCTTCCGGCAGTGGCTGAGTGCCGTTGTGCGTGGCATTCGAGCCTCGGGGGCCCAGCCCTTCTAGACTTCTGTCGGACGGACCTGACGAGGCTGTCTAAAACGCGTTTGCTGCTGACGGTGCACGCTTCAGGGCGTCTTCTTCCGGTTCGCGGCGGTGCCGGCTAACCTGCCCCGCAGCAGAGCCGGAGGCCGCCAATCAGGTGTAGGAATTCCACAGGTGTGCCGCCCGGAGACGACCGAGCATCGCGCAGCGAGCGGAGGTCAATCGCAAACCGTTATGAAGAATGATCCCAAATCCTGAGTGGGACCCAATACGACAGGTCCGATACAGCGTCGCAGCTAGCTTGGACGGATTCATCGCCGGGCCCGGAGGCGAATACGATTGGACCCCCGAGGAGCCCAGAGTTGATTTTCAGGCGTTCCTCGAGAAGATCGACACGATCCTCAACGGTCGAAAAACTTTTGAGGTTGTGCTGGAGGGAGGCGGCCTTGCCTCCCTGCCGAAAGTCCCCGTCATCGCGTTTTCCTACACCCTGGAGCCTGGTGAACAGCCCGACCACACCGTCGTCTCCGGGGATGCGGCAGATTTTGTCCGCAGGCTCAAAGGGCAGGAGGGTCGGGGTATCTGGCTATTTGGTGGAGGGAGGCTCTTCGGGAGTCTTCTCGCGGCGGGAGTCGTAGACCTTGCTGAGGTCGCGATCGTTCCCGTGATGCTCGGGGATGGGGTGCCGCTCGTGGACATCCAGCGGCTCGTCCATCTCGAGCTGGAGCGAACCGAGTCCTTCCCAAGCGGCATCCTGCTAAATCGATACCGGATCAAGAAAACTACTTAACACGGGATTTCCGCTGGCGGTGCTTGCCTCGGAGACATCCTCTCTCGGCTCGCGGTATCTGCAGCTTACCTGCTCCGCAGCAGCCTCGCATACCATTTGACCGCTCACCGGGAAGAACGGGGCCGGTCACTCGCCGTACTGGAACACCTGCTCAAGCGGCACCTCGAAGACGCGTGCAATGCGGAAGGCAACCTCGAGCGAGGGGGAATACTTGTTGCCCTCGATCGCGTTGACGGTTTGACGCGTGACGCCTACGCGGTCTGCGAGCTCCTGCTGGGTCATCTCGCCCCGAGCCGCCCGAAGGGTACGGATGTCGTTCGTTATCATCCCGCCACGCTTGCCCACGGCTACCCGCCTCTCCGGTAGAGCAACAGTTGCGAGCCGGTCTCGACGAGTTGGGCAAGCACCCAAGCGCCCAAGAGGACATGGGTGAAGAGGAAATTGCCATCGGTCACCACCGCCGCACTGAGAGCGAGAAAGACTCCGGTCGAAAGTACATAGCCACCGTTGCGAGTGCCCCTCAAGGCGATCAGGCGGTCCCTCTCGTCAGTGTCCGAGCGCCGATCTACGAAGGCGATGACCGTGTGCCCAACAATCTGGGTGATAACGAGGGCGACCACCGCGAAGGTGAATGCACCGAGATGCTCCGGCTCGACGTTGATCGACCCGGCCGGGAGTACTCTGCTGAAGTAATAGCCGAAGACGGCCAGGAGGCTCAGGAAAACCAGCCAGTGGCTCTTCTCTTGAAAGGACATGCGCATCCTCTTTGACCTCGGTGTAAAGTAATTACGACATATGTCTAAAATACCCGACACTTCATGCGTGTCAAGTATTTCCGACACGGTGACCGCGTCATCACTTGTTCAGCTCTGACGGAAGGCGAGCGGTCGAGTTAGGATTTGCTGCTGGCGCGGCGATCGTAGCGGTCCGCGGCATCCACAGCTAACCTGCCTCGGAGCAGAGTCGCAAACCGTGTTCGCTCTCAGGCAGGGAAGCGTGATCGACGCCCACTCCCATGTAGATAAGTACGGGGAAGGTCTAGCGAGGGCTCTCGCTCAGATCCGAGAATACTCCATCCTAACCGTGGCCGTATCCATGGACGTGGAGTCGTTCTACGAGACGCGACGTATCTCTGAGTCTGAATCCTTTCTGCTGCCTTCTCTTGGGATCCATCCCTGGGAAGCCCTACGATTCGCGGAGAAGCTCTCCGACCTCGATGCACTCTTGATGTCGACTCAACTCATCGGCGAGATCGGGCTGGATCGTTTCTTCGTGGAGGACGCCGAATATTACCCCGCTCAGGAGAAGGTCTTCTCCTATTTCTTGGACGCAGCAGAGGACCAGGGGAAGGTCGTCAACATCCACTCCAAAGGGGCGGAGGCAGAAGTCTTAGAACACCTTCGAATCCGCTCGTTACCTGGGATCATCATCCATTGGTACTCGGGCCCACTGGACCTGGTGGGTGACTTCCTGGACCTCGGAGCTCTCTTCACGGTCGGTGTCGAGGTCCTGCGTTCATCCCATATCCAAGACTTGGTGAGGGTCATTCCCGCCGATCAGCTTCTCACGGAGACCGACAACCCCGGCGGTTGGCAATGGATGAAGGGAGAGATGGGGTACCCGGAACTACTGAATGAAGTGGAAACCGCAGTTGCCCGCGTCCGCCGGTTGGAGCGAGATCGCCTTTCGGGGCAAGTGAGGGAGAATATGTCCGTCCTCCTCTCTCGAGGAGGCCTCACTCTTCCGGAGTGGAATCATCGGCCCTCCGACGACGAGCTTGAGGGCATAGTGCCGTGAAGCCTCTCAAAGCTGGGGCTCAGCTGACCAACGGTCCTGTGGCGGCTACCGGATGGCCGGAAGTACGTGCCCGTAGACGATGTCGTCGTAGATGTTGAAGGGGACCTCTGCGCTGCTGCTGTTCACATCGTAGTTGCCCCCGGTAACCACGGTCACCAGATCCAGCTCTGGGATCACGACGATGAACTGCCCGCCCCAACCTTTGGCCATGGATGCGTCATATCCTCCGTCGAACCGGCCGGTCCACCACAAGTACCCGTACCCGGTTCGGAGGTAGTGATCTGCTGACTGACTTTGACTGATGACCTGGGTCTCCACCGACTGACTCACCCACTCGCTCGAGATGACCTGGGTCCCTCCCCACGAGCCGCCATTCAGATAGAGTTGTCCAATCTTGGCCATGTCCCGCGGTCGCAAGTACAGGCCGCCCCCCGCGAATGCGACCCCCGGGGCATTCCGACAATCGGCCCACACGGCTCCCTCGATTCCGAGTGGCTGGAACAGGAACTGGCGCGCGAATTCCGCCAGGCTCATGCCTGATACCCTGTCTCTTATACACATCTGACGCTGCCGACGACTCGAGTCG
>JARFQS010000403.1 GCA_029287645.1 Thermoanaerobaculia bacterium
TACCAGCCATCAACATTGATCGGAGAGTCCCCACGCGGTAGCTGTTCCCACCCGGCTTTGCGGCGCGCCGATCGGTTTCCATCGCCATGAGAGCCCTCCAAGACCATGACCCCATAGGCCTGCGTCACGTAGGGCACGTGCATCTCGATGTTGGGCACACCGATGATCTCGCTCTTGCCGTCACCATCGAGGTCTGCGACCGAGGGTGGTGAAGCCGTCCACTGCAGCCATTCAGCCCAGTCGGGGTGCGGCCATTGCCCTGTGTGGAGGTGGTAGTGATCGTGCTCGACCTGCGGATCTGCCCACCGAATGAACTGTCCCCAGGTGAGTCGATTGCCAGCATAGTTGGGATCCCGATTGGTGTAGTAGGCAGAGGCATCGATAGCGACGCCGTCGAGGTCGAAGGCCTGGATGTGGTGGTTATCGTAGGTGACCAGGATCTCCAGCTGCCGGTCGTCGTCGATGTTGCCGATGCCTGGATTGAGACCATAGCAGCCGAAACCGCTATGACCCTGACCATTGCGATCGGCATCGTTCCCTGGGCCCGAGAGGTTGTTGTAGCGGGGCCAAGCCGGCTCGTGACCGCCCGCAGGCTCGTAGGGGCTGCCGTCCGGGCTGAATACGAACACCTGAGCACCACCTTGAGAGGTCGGAACGGTCTGGGTTGTGGTCGCCACCACCTCGACCATGCCATCACCGTCGAGGTCTGCTGCTGCGAGGCCTCTCACCTCGGGCGGATTGTCGCCAGTAGTCGTGTCAGCCGGCCACCCCGACTTCACGCGAAGGTGTGAGCCATCCCACTCCATGGCGATCACCTCGTGCCCTCGACCCACAATGACTTCGGTGATCCCATCGAAGTCCAGATCGATCACGACGTGAGGTGAGTAGACTCGGCCGTTGCCTGTCTCTGCACGGTCAAGCTGGACTCCCGAGCTCGAGAAGACATACGTGTCGTAGTAGGCGGCAATCAGTTCTTTGGATCCGTTGCCGTCGAGATCGTGGATCACAGGAGAGGCATACCAGCTTGTTTGGCCAGCGAGGTTTCGGACGAAGACGGGTGCCTGCACTGGACCCGAGCTGGTACCGACCTCACAGATCGGCGGCCCATCTTGCGCCGGCACTCCCGAGACAGCCATCGCTACCAGCACCCCCACCCTCACAAGGTGCCACCCGATTTTTCGATGATCGCTTAGATGAACACCCATGCTCGGTACGCGTCAGGGAACGGAAGACGACCAAGTCGATGTATTTCCCGCTTCGAACCCGTCCGCGAAGAGTAAGCCTGGCCAGGGACGGGGACCATACTTGGGTAGGGGCTGACCAAACTCGAAAGCTCCCAGGTCAGGAGGGCCGTCAAGAGCGAACCCGTCGTTCAGATTGGGGAGCTCCACACCAGCATCTACCTCCGGAGAGCCAAGCGAGAGACGAAGATCACGACTACCTGGGACAGCCGGCGTATCCCAAGTTGCGGGAAGCCCTGCATCTGCCAGATCATCGAAGGCTGCATCGAGGCCATTGAGCTCCACTCCGATTGCTTGGAGGTCCGAGAGCCTGCTGCAGCGCACGTTGTTCCATTTGAAGAACGGATCGCTGGGCGAATCGATGGCTCTTGTGGTGCCCCAACCGTTGTAGTCGAAATCTCTAAAGCCCTCATCCGCAACGGTCGTGAACTCGAAGGCGTAGCGGGTGCCGAGGAAGATGTTGTTTCTGAAAACCGCATTTCGCCACATCGCGCCATTGTCTCCGTGGCCATCGCCATGCTTCGCTCCAGTGTTGTGAGCAACAAAGAAGCCCGTGGTTTCATTATGCATCTTGATGGGGACGCTCTCCAGGTTGAAGAGCTCGTTGCGGAAGATGTAGGCCGGGCCCCCACGGATGGGCTGCACACTCACGCCCATTCTGACGTTCATGACTCGGTTGCGCCAGACACGGACCTTGGCCTGGTTGTAGTCGATCTCGATGCCGTCATCGACACAGTAAGAGACGTCATTGCCGAAGACATCATTCCCGAACGAGGGTCCAGTGGATGGTTGCAGAGATATGCAGTCACCGAAGTTCTGCACGCTGTTGTGGCAGACGACGTTTCCGAAGCCTCGCAGGTCGATGCCACGCTCCGCGGGGATACCTGAGCCTGGCCAGGACACCCGTCCCTCGATGACGTTGTCACAGATAGTCTGGTTGCTCTCCAAGCCATCGCCTCGACGATTGACGATCCCGTAGTCGACCTCTCGGATCAGGTTGTGGCAAATCACGAGATCGTGACTGTGCTGAGCATCGATACCCCACCGCCCGTTCTCCAGAGTGAGACCCTCGAGAACAACATGGCCAATTGTCTGGTCCCACTCCCCAAGCGTGATGATCCCTCGATCAGTAGCCTTGCCATCCACGACCGCAAGTCCGTTCCCTGGACCCGAGAACACAATAGGTGCCAGGGCATTTCCACTGGAAAGAAGCTGAAACGGCTCGTAGGTGCCAGGGGAAATATGAAGGATGTCTCCGGCTTCGGCGAAGGTGGCAGCTGTTTGGAGTCCTTGGAAGGGATCTGCAACGCTCCCATCGCCACCACCGCCTCCGGGAATTACATAGAGTTCGCGTCCTGCGAACGTTACAGGTGGCAGTGTCCAGGTCGCTGCAGAGGCAGTCCTAGTCTCGTGTCCACCGTCGGGATCGGTCAATGACAAACGAAGTTCGTATGTCTGCCCCGATTCTAGGAAAAGCGCACTTGCCGCCCAGTAGTTCAATCCCAACGGTGATCCATTCACAGACAATGAAGGATTGGCCCGTACCGCCGGCGCAGCCTGTCTCCAGACGGCGTCACCCTCGAGTCGGTACTCCATTTGTAGAGAGCTGTCGAGATTGTCGTCGCCGCCGATCCACCAGAGAGCCCCGATATGCCCATACGTTGCATCCAGCCTAAAAGTCCCTGGCACCACGGCGTCGTCAGCCAGTGCCGAGGTGCCCACCAGACCGATTAGCACCATCACAACATGGAAGTCGACGCCTGATTTCCAAGTTCCAGCTCGCACAACGAATCCCTCACTCCTCACTATCACAGAAGGTGCCCGCTTCACTATGGACTCTGCCCCCTTCCATCAGGGTGCTGAGCCAACGAGTGAAGCCCGGCCTAACCAGTGAACTGCGAGAGATGTTGAAAGGGCAGCGGTGGCGGAAAGGCGCCCGCAGGGAACTCTGTATCCAAATCACCCCTTTGCCATCTCCGAGCCGCTTCACGAAACGCATGGTTGAAGGCAGCATAAGCTCCCTTCAGAAGATCATGGGCCGCTTTCGACGCGCAGTGAAACAAAGGAGCTGGAGACCTCTTGGAGCGCATGGGCTTGTCATGAGGATCCTGGAGCAGGACGTGCGTCACCCCTTGCGGTTTCGTCCCTTCGGCCAGATGACGAGCCTCAGTTTCGGCCTCGATTGCTGCCACGAGCTCGCGCAGTTGCTTCCTAAGAAGGTTCGACTCTCTTCCCCGCCAACAGGGCAGAGGCGTCAGACTCACAACCTCACGCTCTCGAAATCGAGACGCGCCATCAACGCCTTCTCCGACGGAGGCGTGGCGCTGCCTGGTTCGATCGACCCACTCTCCTTTCAGCTCAGTCCCATGCAGAAGGGCCTGAACCGAACTCACCCCAGGCCACTCGGGGGGACTCGCCACCAGTCCCTCCTTGCAGCCGTTCGCCAAGATGTAGCGCAATCGGTCAACCTGAGCCCGTTCCTCCTCACTCACCACCACATGCTGATACCTGCGATGCCAGAAAGGGCCATGCCACCTGTGGAGACGCCCTGCTTCCTTCGCCAGGTTGCCCTGAAAGTAGGCCATGAAACGAGCCAACTGGAGTGCAGACTTCACCGAGATCAGCAAGTGAAAGTGGTTCGACATCACTACAAACGCGTGAACCTCGACACCATAGAGCCGCTGAGCTCGTCCTAGAACTCCAACCACCACCTTGTTGAGCTTGCGACCAGGCCTTAGTAGAAAGCGCCCTTGGATCGTTCGGTTGGTGACTTCGACGAGGCAGCCCTCTGGCGGAATGTAGCGAAGACGTCGCCCCATACCCACTATAGACGTAGGACGGCCCGTCAATCTCTCATGAAAGCGGCTGGCACCTAGGCCTGGGCCTTGAGGACCATCAAGGTCATGTCATCCTGAAGCGGGGTACCTTCGTTGTAGTCTGCCGCCAGTTCGAGAAGCCGTTCAATAGCCGACTCGGGCTCGAGATCTGCAACTTCTGAGAAAAAACGGGTGGCACGTTCGTAGCCGAGGAGGTCGCCGTCCGGATTCGCCACCTCCGCCAGACCATCGGTCATCAGCAGCACAGAATCGCCTTCCCGCAGATCGATCTGCGTCTCGTTGAATCGCACGTCGGCCAGAGTCGCCAGCGGCACACTCGGCAGCATGACCTCCTCCACCGCCCCACTCCCCCGGCGCCAGACCAACACCGGCGGCATCCCCGCCGACGCCAGCTGCACGTGACGTCCTTCGAACCGAGCCAACAACATCGCCATGCTCGCCTGTCGCCGGTGCATGCTACTCAAACCCTCGCCGATTCTCCCCAGCGCCCCAGCCAGGTTCGGCTCCTGTCCGCAAGTCTGGAACAGACTCTTCGCGACGCCCACCACCATGCCCGCGTGCAAGCCGTGCCCGGTGGCATCACCCATCACCACCGTGCACGAGCCACTCCCGTTGGTGTGGAAGTCGTAATAGTCGCCCCCCACCTCGTTGGCCGTGCTCATGTGAACGGCGATCCGGAAACCCTCGAGCTGCGGCACCTGCTTCGGCAGCATGGCCAGCTGAAGCTGGCGAGCCTCCTCTAGCTCCGCTGTCTTGCGCTCATTGTCGGCCTCCAGCAGCCGGCGATCGGCTTCCTCTCGTACCACCTGACGTTCCTGTTCAATCGTTTTCGCAGTCAGATCATCGATCTCCCTCAACCTGGCCTCGAGCTCGCGATTCGTATTCGCGATCCGCCGAGTCAGATAGACGGAAAAGGAGACCGCCAACGCACCAACACCAACGATGGCTGTCAAGCCATGTGGAATCTCGAGCCACCCAGCTTGCTGCATCAAGATGGAAAAAACGCACAGAGTGACGACCAGGAAACCCAAGCCGATCACCCAGGCCTCCGGCTGCCGGTCCACCATTGCCAGAATCGCCCACCAGAGTGTCACCAGATAGACGGCGGCAATGAAGACTGCTGTCGGTACGTTGCCGCCAAAGGCCGGCCGGGTCCAGATCCACAGCAAGATCCCAACCCCGGCCGCGGCCAGGAAGAAGAACGTTGGGCTCAGCCGCCGCTTGAATATCCTGTGCTCAACCAACAGGGCGGACATCCCCATGGCCACTGCGCCCGTCAGAAACCACTTGTAGTAGATGAGCACTCTCCCCAGATCACTGATCGAGCCCATCTGCAGCTCGGCCAGCAACATTCCCACCATCGACCCAGTGAGAACCGCGAGAAACAGGTTCTCGGTACCTTTCGGCTGAAACGCAAAGAGCAGGAGGTGCAGAAGAGCGAAGGCTGCGAAGACACCCACGGCCGTCGCCATGACGGTCGTGTACTGCCTCACCTGCCTCAGTTGAAACGCGGAGAGGCTCTGCGTCTCCCCCGCCGTGATCTCGAAACCCTGGAAGTCCCTTTGAAAGACATTCCCGGTGACATTCGAGTAACGGACCGCCAGGACATGATCCACCTCTGGCTCGAGCGTAATGGTCGAGACATACTGCGGCAGAAAGGGCCTCTCCACCGCTGGATCCGTCGACACCGTACCGAACTGAGCTACTTTCCTGCCATCCAGGTAGATCTCCGAAGCTCCAGCCTGGGCCAAGTGGATACCTCGATTGTTGCCGAACTCCTCACTGGTCCGGATCTTGCGTCGAAACCAGCCGATCCCGTTCCATCCCCCAGGTATGGCTTCGGCATCACGCAAGGAAGGGAGGACCAGAGCCCAACTGGAATCATCGAAATCCGGTGACGCCCAGGAGAGATCATCACCGGGGTGGTACCGCCAATCCCTCGCTAGGACGAGGGAGCACTCCGGACAGGCACGGTCGAAGACAACGACGTCTGTCCAGCCTTCTGAGACCTGCGCCATCGTGGGCTGTCCTAGATACAGGACAAGTGCGACCCCTGCGAGTTTCGAAATACGACCGAGAGGGATCATGACACCCGACGATGGACAGCGGAGATCAGTAGCAAGAGACACGTCCGCTCCTTCAGTTGCTCCGGAGGGACCCTTTTCGCTTCTGAGGAATCTACGCTGGCACGCCACCAAAGTTGCACCTCGCCGACTCATAGACATTCATGCATATCCCTCTGCCGACGAGATCACGCC
>JARFQS010000427.1 GCA_029287645.1 Thermoanaerobaculia bacterium
ACTCCGCCCCATCCTGGTTGGGCCGGTGATCGAAACCTCCCACGAACAGGATTCCCCGGCGGCCCTCGAAGTCCTCGATATCCGCAAGAGGGTCGTGAATCATCGAGATGATCCGAAGATCCGAATCCGGGCACTCCTCCTGAACGCGCCGAGCCTCCTCCGCACTCACCAGGACGGTTGCATCGACCCGGCGGACGACGCCCAGCTCGGTCCGGCGCGTCTCCGCAGCACTCTTCATGGCTCTGGCGCTGCCGGACAGCTCAGCCTCCCGCTGCTCACGAAGGTAATGAAGATCGACGGTATCGAAGATCAGCTTCGCCCGCGGGCAGTGCCTTCGAACCCGATTCAGGAGCCCCTGAGCGACGCTGACCCGACACAGCCAGACCGCATCGTAGGCCGCCCCCTGTCGGCGCAGGTGTCGCTTCAGCGAGGTATTGAAGGGAGGCCGGAGAACCGTGACTCCCATCTCCAGCAGCCGAGACACCCACGGCTCGATATCGCTGAGGTCGACCGTGGCGTAGGTCACCTCCCATCCCAGCGACAACAGGATCTTCAGCAACCGCCACATTCGCAGGGATCCAGCGTCCCGATCCGGCGTGACCATCCGATGATCGACGACCAGGATTCGTGGCATCGGCGTCTGTGATTGGGTGACCATGCTTCTGGGTGCCGGGTGAGTCGTCCGCACTGGGCGATTCGACGCAACCGTAGAATCCTACCTCGCATATGATCCACGGCATGAGCCCCTCGCCGGAGGTCAGTGTCGTCATCTGTACCCGGAACCGATCCAAGCTGCTGGCGGAAGCTTGCGGATCCATGCTCGAGATGGAGGCCCCTGGTTTGAATTGGGAGCTGCTCATCGTCGACAACGATTCCACCGACGACACGCTCGAACAGGCCAGGAGCATCGAGAAGGCCCACCCGGAGAGGGTACGGGTCATGGTCGAGAAGGAGGTCGGCCTGTCGGCGACACGCAACGCCGGCATCGGTGCAGCTCGAGGCGGCATTCTCGCCTTTCTCGACGATGACGCCTTTCCCGCCAGGGACTGGCTCTCCGGAATCGCTGCAGCCCTCTCCGCGCCCCAGATCCTTTGCGCAGGCGGCCCTGTGGAGCCTCTCTTCCAGGGAGAGCTTCCAGAGTGGCTGGACGATCGGTTCCTCCCCTACCTGACCGTTTGGGACAAGGGCCCGGAGACGCTGCCTCTCCAGTACAACGAGTATCCACGAGGGGCGAATATCGCCTATCGCCGCGAGGCTTTCGAGCGATTCGGCCTGTTCAGTCCCCACCTCGGACGCAAAGGACGATCCCTCACATCCTGCGAGGAGATCGAGCACTGTCTCAGGATCGAGCGTGGGGGTGGTCGGATCGTCTACACGCCTGCCGCCCGGATTCGCCACTGGGTCGATGCGAGTCGGATCACTCCTGAATGGATGGAAAAGAGGTTCGCCGCTCAGGGCCGCTCAGAGGCGATCATCCACTATCAGCATGCCGGCCACCGCGGACTGCGTAAGGGTCTCCGCGTGTACTTCGCCAATGCCAAGAACACCCCCGAGGGGACCTCCGAGGCCGATGGACTCTACCGACGCTGTACCAACGCCACCCTTCGCGCCTTCTTTCTGGCCTGTATCGACGTGCCTTTCAGGATCCCTCGCTACAAGCCGCTGCCGGAGGCTGGCCCCCCCAAGCCCTGGTTGCCCTTTCAGTGAGTATCGACACTCGTGCCGCCGTCGACTTGAACCTCCTCTCAGATCTGCTGTAATTGGGCGACCGAAACGAGGAAGCTTTGACGCCGGAAACGAAACAACCTGCCCGACGCGCGATTCTGGTGCTGGGAATGCACCGCAGCGGCACCTCGGCTATCACGAGGGTCCTGAGCCTGCTCGGCGCCGATCTGCCGGGCGAGCTGCTGGAGCCAGTCCCTGGCGTCAACGAGACCGGATTCTGGGAATCGGCGAAGCTCGTGCAGATCCACGACAGGATGCTGGAGGCTGCCGGCTCGGCCTGGGATGATCCTCGCGAGTACCCCGTCGAGTTCTTCGAGACAGCTCAGGGCGCCGCGTTCTCCGACGAGATCCTCGGAGTTCTGGAGGAGGACTTCTCCGACTCCTCCCTCTTCGTCATCAAGGATCCACGTATCTGCCGATTCGTGCCTTTCTGGATCAAGACTCTGCGTACGTTCGGTGCCAGGACCTTGCCATTGCTCCTCCATCGGAATCCACTGGAGGTCGCTGCATCGCTCGCCCGCCGAGACGACTTCGACAGCTCGAAATCACTCAATCTCTGGTTGAGGCACGTGCTCGACATGGAGAAGGCGACGCGGGGAATGTCGCGGACCTTCATGGATTATGAGGCCTTGCTTCGGGATTGGTCCAAGGCCGTCGACCGAGCCCGAGCCGACCTGGCGATGGACTGGCCCAGGAGCCCGGATGAGGTTTCCAGGGAGGTCGAGGCATTTCTTTCGCCATCGTTGAGGCACCACTCTCGGACCGCAACGGACATGGCATCCGACCCGGCGGTTTCCCCCTGGGTCAGCGATGCGTTCGGAGCCTTCCGACAGTTGGTGGACAACCCCCAGTCCAGCCGTGCGATGGCGCAACTGGTGCGTGTGCGGGTCGAGTTCGATCGCGCCAGCAGCGCCTTCGGGACACTGATCGGCGGGCAGCAGCAGAGGTCGCTGGAGCGCAAGGTCGAGGAGCAGGAATCAGAGCTCGAGACGCTCGGAGGTCGGCTTTCCGAAGCCGAGCGATCCCTGGCGGAACGCCAGGCCGACTTCGAGCGCCACAACGAGCTACTCGAACAGTCCCACGCCTCGGACAAGGAGGTCTACGAGGCCGAGATCGAGCGAGTGAGGGGGCTTCTCGACGAGTTCGACGAACGAGTCAAGACCCAGTCGGTGACGATCCAAGAGCTCGCGGCGAGCGCCGACGAGCTTCTCTCGACCAACCAGGATCTCGCTGCGCGGCAGGAAGAGCTCAAGAGCCTGACAGCCGAGGACCGGAGGAAGAACCGAGAGCGGATCGAGGCTCTGGAGGAACAGACGAGAGAGTTCGAACGAGAGACCCGAGAGCTCGCCGAGCGCATCGAGCTGCAGGAGGCCCTTCGCGAGAGAACCGCCCGGTCGGCCGAGCGCCTCGATGACGAGAAGAGTCGTGTGGAGAGCGAGCTGACAGAAGCTCAGACCAAGCTGGAGAAGGTCCTG
>JARFQS010000446.1 GCA_029287645.1 Thermoanaerobaculia bacterium
GCTATAGACAATCAAGGCGCCTGGTACGAATCGGTGCTTCGTATCACTTAGTGGCTTCTCGTTACCCGTCACATGCATCATCATGGGTGCCACATGGGTGCCACATGGGTGCCATGGGCATGCATGGGAGCCACGTTCACCATTGCACCATTTCGGCGCGTGAGGGGTGGGTCCGCCAACCGTCCACACTGGAGGACGCCCCGCCCGCGCAGGTGGACGCTCGGACCGCACGCCGGCCCAGTCTTGCTGTTCGAAAGGGGCAAGAGCCTGGGCACGGTTCTTGCTTTTCGCAAGAAGCATGATGATCAAACAACGCCTCGTATACACCGCACTTCCCTTGCTCGCACTCATCAGCTTCGCCGGCCCCGCCCGTGCGATGGAGGGTCGAGCGTGGGGCGACATTCACGTCCAGACCCTGGACGGCGCGACCTACGACTTCCAGGCAGCCGGTGAATTCGTAGCGAGTCGCTCGACGGCCGGGGATCTCGAGGTGCAGCTACGCCTCGAGTCGACGGGCTTCTCGAGCTACGTGTCGATAGTCACCGCGGTGGCCGTGCTGGTCGACACGAGTCGAGCCTCTGTGATCCTGGGGCGAGAGCCGATGCTCTCCGTCGAAGAGCAGCCGGTAACGCTGTCGCCCGGCGGTGGCCTCGATCTGCCCGAAGGGGGACGGATCGAGCGTTCGAAGCGAGGCTACGAGATCTTCTGGTGCGATGGCTCGAGTCTTTTCATAAAGGTAGCCAAGGGGCACCTCAATGCCTTTCTGAGGCCTGCCTTGACCCGTCGGAGCACACTTTCCGGCCTCTTCGGTAACTTCAACGGAAAAGCCATGGACGACGTCGATGCCGTGACTGCCATCGGCGCCCTCGGCTCGGGGACTGACTCGGGGCTGCACCCTGGCCTCGCCGAGCTGGCACGGAGCCTGTTGTTCGACGACGACAACGGCTGGCTCGTGGCTCAGCAGACGTCTCTCTTCGAGTACGCACCGGGGCAGAGCACTCGGACCTTCCGAAAACCGACGCCGACGAGAGAAGCCAGCGTGGCCGGCCTTCCCGCCAGTTGGCGGCGACAGGCGCGGGCGGCGTGCGAGGAAGCTGGTGTCACCGATCCTGATCTGCTGGAGGCATGCATCGTCGATGTCGGCTACACGCGTGACGAGAGCTTCGCCGAAACCGCCGTGGCCGTTCAGGCGCGAAACAACTCCAACTGGGACTCCGACCTGGAAGGGCGCTCCCGGTAGCCGCACCGACGTGTGCAGGCTGGTCCGGTGAGAAGACCGGGCTTGCGAGGTACTGGATATTCGCGGCAATCCCGCCACCGATGAAGCTCGTCGCATTCTACCCATCGGGATGCAGTAGGGCTTCGAAATCATCCATCCCCTCGAGCGGTTCGAAGAGCACCCGGTGAACATCGTGGAGGTAGTAGAAAGAACCCCATCCCTCGGCGCGGGACTGGCTCAGCAGCTCCATGGCCTGATCGCGGTGGCCCAACCAGGCCGCGATGGCCGCACGATAGTGGGCCGGCCAGCCACCCATCTGACTTCGATCGGTTCCAGCCAACGTGCTCTCGACAGCGTGAGCCGTCTCGAGGTCACCCCTTCTCGCCGCTACTGCCCCGAGCCAGCCGACCACCCTGAGCGACTGGAATGCGGTCCCCCCGTCGTCCATGGAGCGAACCCTTTCGAGCACTTCCTGCGCCCGGTCGAGCTCGTCGGCCAGAACCAGGGCCTGGGCTCGCAGCCAACCCTCGACGACGGCATCGTTCGCGTCGGCACGGTCGTCGAGCGCGGTGAGGGCTCTGCGGGCGAGGTTGCGGGCCCGGTCGGGACGGCGGTGGGCTCGCGCCGTGGCCGCTGCCTCGATCAACAGGTTGGCCGGTGTCAGGCCGGTGGGCGTAGATAGAACCTCGGCAACGACCTCTTCGAAGCTCGTCTCGTCACCCAGGACTGTGAGTGCCCGTGCCTCGGCCACAAGGAGATCGTGGTGGGTCGGGAAATACTCGAGTCCGGTGCGCGCAGCTCGCAGCTCTCCCTCGTGATCTCCGAGGATGTGGTAGGAAATGGCGCACCGCCGGAAACTCCCGACGGTCACCGGATTGTGCGCGAAGCTATCGAATCCCTTGCCCCCAATCATGGCCGAAATCGCGGCGATGGCCTCTCTCGGTCGGTTGAGCGCATACGCCCGCGTGCCGATCAGATGTCGGACGACCAGGTCATCGGGGACGAGGTCCTCGATTCGCCGACGCAGGGCCAGGCCATCCCTGTGCCGGTTTTCCGATCTCGTCAAGAAGTAGTCGAGCCAGAGCCGCTCGAACTCCGTGAGAAACGGTCGGCGCTCGTCGAGGCGGGCCAACACTTCGGTGCTGTCCGCCTGGCGCCCCACATATCGATACGCCGATGCCAGGCGAAATTTGGCAGAGGTGAATTCGGGGTCGAGCTCCACCGCGCGCTCCAGATGGTTGATCGATGCGATTGGATCGACGGTATACAGCTCCGAACCGGTGATGAACTCTTGATAGGCTACGAAGGACGGAACGTGGGACATGAAGTGGAGGTG
>JARFQS010000547.1 GCA_029287645.1 Thermoanaerobaculia bacterium
GGCTGCGGCTGAGCCGGACTGAGGTGGATCATTCCGGCGGATCGTTCTCGGAGCCCGGAGGGCGCTCCCAGGTGGCGGCATCGTCATCGAAGGCTGGCAGGTCGACTTCCTCGCCGAGGCTTTCCTTGACCCGATGCTCCCACAGCCAGGAGTACTTCAAGAACACGCCGAAAGCCTGTAGGCCGCACACTACGAGACCATGCAGGCCGTCCAGAAAGCCCCTCTGCAGAAAGTAGGTACGAAAGAACCTCCAGGAGGGCCGGCCGGCGATCTCCAGGAAGCCGGCCTTCTTGCCCTCACGATAGCCCTGGGCGGCCCCCCACTCGGCATAGTTGAGGAACTTCTCGAAGTACTGCTCCACGGAGCGGTAGGTGAAGTGATCCAGGGGGTGTCGGAGCGTAGGGGTGGGTGGCTCGATGTCGAGGTCGGCGTGCACGCGACGATTCGGATAGCGGCCATGCGCCTTGTCGAACAATCGGATCACCTTGTCGGTCGACCATCCGGAGTGCCGAATCGGCTTGCCCAACACGATGTTCTGCCGGCGAATGTAGTAGCCCTTCGCTGAGGGCCCCTGGATCAGCAGCGTCAGGATCTCTCGCGCCAGAGGCTCTGTGACCCTTTCATCGGCGTCGAGAATCAACACCCAGTCGTGCTGGACCTTGTCCAGGGACCAGTTCTTCTGCGCCGCCGAGCCGAAGTACTCCCGCTCGAGGATCTGGATCGGAAACTCGCGTGCGTACTCCAAGGTGCGATCTGTCGAGAAGGAGTCGACGAGTAGGATCTCGTCGGCCCAGAGGACAGATCGGAGACAGTCCGCGATGTTGACCTCTTCGTTGTAGGTCGTGATGACCACGGACAGCGGCAGCCTACCGGGGTCGGAGCGCAGGGCCTCGAGAGACCCAGCCGACTTGGCATCGTGTCTAGTCATGTTCGATCAGGATCCGTTCGATACTCCGGGCCTTGCCGGTAGCCTCATCGACATCGATGACCACGCCGGCCAGGCGAACGTCTCTCTTCGCCACCTCGAAGGCACCCCGACTCTGCAGGAGAAAGCGCTTCAGGACCTTGTCCGATCGCATCCCGATGATCGACTGATACGGCCCGGTCATTCCCACGTCCGTGATGAACGCGGTGCCCTCGGGAAGCAGGCGCTCATCGGCCGTCGGAACATGCGTGTGGGTGCCCACGACACCCGATACCCGCCCATCCAGATAGACACCGAGAGCCTGTTTCTCGCTCGTCGCCTCGGCATGGAAGTCGACCAGAATGACCTTGACTGCAGGGTCCAGCTCCGACAGGAGCCGGTCTGCCACGAGAAAGGGGGATTCCAACGGCTTCATGAACACCTGCCCCTCGAGATTGAGGGTCGCGACAGGAATGCCCGCCGCGGTCTCGCCTACATAGACTCCTCGCCCGGGGTTGCCCTCCGGGTAGTTCGCCGGCCGAAGCAGGCGCGGAATCTCGTCGAGCAGGGCGAGGCCTTCCTTCTTGTCCCAGATATGATTGCCGCTGGTGCAACAGTCCACCGGCAGATCCTCGAGCTCCGCGAGCACCTCGGGGGTGACGCCGAACCCTCCGGCCGCGTTCTCGACATTGACCACCACGTAGTCCGCCCTGTGCTTGTCCACCAGGGATGGCAGCAGCCGGCGGAGGGCCATCCTCCCCGGCTTGCCGACCACATCACCGACAAAGAGAAGAATCACTTGGCGTACTCGATGGATCGAGTCTCCCGAATCACCGTCACCTTGATCTGTCCCGGATAGGTCAGCTCGCTCTCGACCTTCTGCGCGATATCCCGTGACAACCACGTGGCCTTCTCGTCGCTGAGGCGCTTCGAATCCACGATCACCCTGATCTCCCTGCCGGCCTGAATCGCGAAGCTCTTCTGCACGCCCTTGAAGCCTGCCGCGATCTCTTCGAGCTTTTCGAGGCGTTTGACGTAGGTCTCCAGTACCTCCCGGCGAGCTCCCGGCCGTGCCGCTGACAGAGCATCGGATGCCGTGACGAGGACCGCTTCCACGGTCTCTGGATCGTAGTCGCCGTGGTGACAGGCCATGGCATGAATGACTTCCTCGCTCTCGCCGTACCTGCGGAGCAGATCGATGCCGATCTCGACGTGCGTTCCTTCCATCTCACGATCCACAGCCTTGCCGATGTCGTGCAGAAGTCCGGCTCGGCGGGCGACGGGGATATTGGCCTTGAGCTCGCTCGCCATGGTCGAAGCAAGGAACGAGACCTCCTTGCTGTGCTGTAGAACATTCTGCCCGTAGGAAGTCCTGTAGCGGAGCCGCCCGAGAAGCTTCTGCAACTCGGGATGCACGTTCGGGATGTTGAGCTCGAGCAATGCCGCCTCACCCTCCTGCTGCACCCGCTCCTCGAATTCCGCCTTGACCTTCTCGACGACCTCCTCGATGCGCGCCGGGTGAATACGTCCGTCGGCAATCAGTCTTTCCAGAGAGACACGAGCGACCTCCCGCCGGTACGGGTCGAAGCCGGATAGGATCACGGCCTCTGGAGTGTCGTCGACGATCAGGTCGACCCCGGTTGCCATCTCCAGGGCACGGATGTTGCGCCCTTCCCGGCCGATGATGCGGCCCTTCATCTCGTCGCCAGGCAGCATGACCACCGACACGGTGGCTTCCGCAACATAGTCGGACGCCCCTCTCTGCACCGCCATGCCGATGATGCGCTGCGCCTGTTTCCCGGCTTGCTCGCGAGCCTCGTCCTCGATGCGTTTGACCGTGTGGGCCGCCTGCATCCGCGCCTCTTCCTGCATCATGGACTTCAGCTCGTCGACGGCCTGTTGAGCCGTCAGGCCGGCAATCTGCTCCAACCGCTGGCGTCCCGTCGAAAGGACCTTCTCCAGCTCTTCCTGCTTCCGTGTCAGGTGCTGATCTCGATCGGCCAGGGAACGTTCACGCGAAGTGAACTCCTTCTCCTTCGCGACGAGCTCGTCGAGCCGTTTCTCCAGGTTGTCTTCTTTCTGGGAGAGACGCCTCTCCAGCGATTCCAGCTCGGAGCGGTGCTTCCGAGACACCTTCTCGAACTCACCGCGGGCTTGCAGCAGCTTCTCTTTGGCCGCGAGATCCGCCTCGCGGAGCTTCGCCTCTTTCTCGCGCTCGGCCTCTTCCAGGACTCTCGCCGCTTGTCGGCGTGCCTGGGCGGTCGTCCGTCGGGCCGCTCGGCGCAGGCCGAACCACCAGATAGCGAGCACCGCAATCGCCACCAGGGCAACCGCAATGACTGTCATGGTTGTATCCACCGTTGGACCTCCTGTGCGGAAGCCAAGGTGGGTACGGGGAAGATCCGGTTCCCCTCCCTATGGTGGGAAGGAAATCAGCATCCCCCGCGAAGCCGTGTGGGTCTTTTCGTTTAGAACCTGGCCCTCACCAGGTGGGTGTCCGCTCTATGAGCCGTTAGCGTCCCCGTCCTGTCGGGGCTGGCACAGGCGCCATGGAAGAAAGACTCCCTCGAAAATGCTGTTGGTTCTACAACTGCAGGACCCATCACAAACCACACAGGGGATACCAAATTCATGTGCTCGTTAAAGATGGACGGAACCGTGGAACGACTAATTCTGTGCTTACTTCTGAAGTGTTTCTTCCAGTCGTCCCGTCAGCTCCGTCACCTTCTCCTTGATCTCGACCCGATCCCCTTCTTGTTTCTTCCGGCACTGGAAAAGTTCGTCTGTCACGTTGAGCGCCGCCAAGATCGCTATTTTCGCCGTGTCGATCGTCGTGACCTGCTGCGAGATATCGCGCATTTTCCCGTCGACGACTTCGGCCAGCTCCCGGAGGTACTCGGGATTCTTGTCTCCTCGAACATGGTAGACGGCACCAAAGATCTCCACTTCGGTTGCGGTGGTTGTTTTGGCAGCCATCAGACCGTTCCCAGACAGCCCTCAGCGGAGGACAAGTCTCGCCTTACCAAGGGCTTACTTGGACGGACTATACCACAGGGGGAGGGGCTTCAGAGGAGCTTTTCGAGGCTCGTTGCGAGCTTCTCGACGCGATCTCGGACCGCCTGCCGCTCCTTCTCCCAGTCGCCGGCAGACTGATCGGCGCGACGCGCTTCAGTCAGCTTCTGCTCCAACTGTTCGACCTTGGTCTTGCAGGTGCGGTTCTCTTTGCGCAGAGCCTCGATCTCCTCCGTCGCGGCCTGCACCTGTTTCTCGAGATTCTTCAGCCAGTTCAGATCCATGGCGCCTACCTTTTCCAGCCGAAACGATCTTCGAGCTGCTCTCGAATCGTTTCGTTCTGTTGGTTCACCTCGTCCTGGGTGAGTGAGCGGTCGCTGGCATTGTAGAGGAAATAGAGGGTCGTGTTAACGGCTCCCGAGGGCACCCCTTCCCCTCGATAGCGGTCCTTGAGGCCGAACCACATGAGGTCGGCAGGTCGCGTTTGCGCGATCTCCGATGCAATCTCATGCCAGGGAACCTGCAGATCGTGGGTCAGCGTCAGGTCGGCTTCTACGGACGGAAAACGCGACGGTGGGCGAACTGCCGAGACTTCTGAGATACCGAGTGCGGAGCTCCGCAGCTCGGCCACGTAGAGCGGGAATGGGAAGCTCTCGTCGACCCGTTGACCGAGGACGCCTGCAACCTCTCCGGAGTCC
>JARFQS010000554.1 GCA_029287645.1 Thermoanaerobaculia bacterium
GTCGTAACTTGTCCGCCGGACGACGCTGGGCGAAAGCTGGCTCGGCACCTTCCAGAGCAGCACCTTCCATGAGCGGCACCAGTGAACGTCCTTCGAGCCCTGAGGCCTCAGGGGCCATCGTCACCCCTGCGAGCTCCGTGATCGTCGGGAAGAGATCGACATGTCGGACCTGTTGATCGACAACTGCAGGAGTGAGGCCACCGGCTCCACCATGGAAAATCAAAGGGACGCGGATCTGCTCTGAGTACAGGTGCTTTCCGTGTCCGATGTAGTCGTGGCTGCCGAGCCCCTCACCATGGTCTGCGGTGACTACCCAGATCGTTCTGGCATCCGAATTCGTCGCCTCCAACCCTTCATACAATCGACGCAGCTCCCGATCGACGAAAGCGATCTGAGCATCGTAGCGATCGAACCGTTCCAGCTCCCCGAAGCCTCCGAAGCGCTCGTCCTCGCGCGACAGGAACTCGGGTGGAATACCGTGAGTGCCGGTCAGCAGCTCCCTGAGCTCCTCACGTCGCTCCTCCGAGTCCTGGCGCATCTCCTCCAGGAGCTCAGCCGGTGGGCGTGCCTTGTGATTGGAGCTGTGGACATCGAAGAAGTGGACCCAGAGTAGGAATCTGCCCTCTGCATCGCGCCCCTGCAGCCATTCCAATGCCCGATCGACCGTTCGATCGGCCCTTCGATAGCCCGCTCTGCTTTGGAAGTTGCGAGTATCGAACCCCTTCGCCGAGCCCCGCAGGAACCTGACGCTGGCAAAGGCCGCCGTGTCGAATCCGGCGTCGCGCAGGGTCGTGGCCAGCGTGGGAATGCCCGGCTGGAGCTTGACGCCATTGAACAGGACGCCATGCCTGGCAGGGTGGTGTCCTGTGAAGATCGAGGTATGGGCAGGCGCCGTATGCGAGCTCGACGAGATGGCCCGGTCGAAGCGCACACCGTCTGCCGCCAGGGAGTCGATGAAGGGTGAGACGGGGCGTGGATAGCCGTAGGCACCCAGATGATCGGCACGCAACGTGTCGATCGTCACCAGGACCACGTTGTCGAAGCGCGCGGAGGTCTCGGGAGCTCGCCCGCAACTCACGCCGACAACGACGGCCAGCGCGAGAATCGAGACTCCGAGGGCGCGTGTGGCTGCTTTCATGCTGCGTGCAGAACCTGCTAGTCCGAGTCGGCTGTTCGAGCGATGACGTCCTGAATGCTGTCGTGCAGCGTCGGGCCGTAGGCCAACAAGCCCGGCATCAGTGGCACCCTCTGGTTGAAAGCGCGCTGTGGCTCGTTCAGCACCTCGATCTGCCCGCCGGCGGCCCTCACGAGAGCCACACCCGCCACTACGTCCCACTCGTTCTTGGGTACCAAGGTCCAGGTGGCATCGACGATTCCAGCCGCGACCATCGCCAGTTTGTAGGCCACCGAGCCACAGGCCTTGACCTCGAAGCCCTGATCCTCGAAGCGCTTCCACTCGCCACGGCGAACCTCACTGCGACTCGCCATGACGACTGCGCCTTCCAGGTCCGTGCGGTCGGTCACCCTGGCGGCCTCACCGTTCAGGTTCACGCCATGCCCCAGAGCGCCGATCACCAGCTGCCCGGTGGCAGGATTCAGGATCCCACCCGCCACGGGCTGACCGTTCTCGACCAGTCCCACGGAGACACTCCACTCGGGGAGCCCCTCGACGAACTCCCGGGTTCCGTCCAAAGGATCGACGACCCAGACCCGGGACTTGTCGAGGCGCTCCAGATCGTCGACGGTCTCCTCCGACAACCAGCCCTCACCTTCCCTGGGCAGGGCGTTGTAGAGGGTCTCATTGACCCGCCAGTCGGCCTCGGTCACCGGATCGCCGCCGGCCTTGCGCTCGACGGCGATGGCTCCGGGAGTGAAGGGCTCGAGCACCTTCTCGGCGAGGCGCAGCGCCTCCTCGATCCTTACGAGATCTTCTTGTCGGCTCATGGCTGTTCTCCCCTCCTAGCTCTGCGTCGAGGCACCGATGTAGCCTTCCCGCTCGAGGTACAGGATGATCTGTTGTGCCGCCTCTTCGGGTGACAGGACTCCGGAATCGATCCGCACCTCGGGGTTCTCGGGAACCTCGTAGGGATCCGAGATTCCGGTGAACTCCTTGATGATTCCCGCCCTGGCCTTCGCATACAGGCCCTTGCGATCCCGCTGCTCACAGATCTCCAACGAGGTCGCGACATGGACCAGCGCGAAGCCACCGCCGGGACGCACCGTCTCAGCCACCTGCTGGCGAACCGAGTCGTACGGGGCGATGGGCGCGCAGATCGCGATGCCGCCGTTCTTGGTGATCTCTGAGGCCACGAAGCCGATGCGCTGGATGTTCAGGTCCCGGTGCTCCTTGGAGAAGCCCAGCTCCGAAGAGAGGTTCTTCCGCACGATGTCGCCATCGAGCAAGGTAACCGGTCGTCCGCCCATCTCCAGCAGCTTGACCATGAGGACGTTGGCCACAGTCGACTTGCCGGATCCCGAAAGGCCCGTGAAGAAGACGGTGAAGCCCTGCTTGTGACGCGGCGGATGGGTCCGGCGAAGCTGATCGGCCACCTCTGAGAAGGTGAACCACTCTGGGATCTCACGGCCGTTGGACAACCGATCCCGCAGCTCGGTGCCCGAAAGGCTCAGCGTGCGCGCCCCTTCCGCGACCTCGTCCAGCGGCTGGTAGGCGTCCTGGTCCTCCACGTAGACCACCATTTTGAACGGCAC
>JARFQS010000562.1 GCA_029287645.1 Thermoanaerobaculia bacterium
GGGATGTCCAGCCCGACATTCGAGAGAATCGTCGGCAACAGGTCGATGTGCTGAACGGCCTCTCCCACCCTGACACCGTTCGATTGGCCGGGAAACTTGATGATCAGGGGAAAGTTCAGGGTCTCGGCATGCAAGTTGGCACCGTGGCGCCACCGGCCGTGCTCCTTGAACTCCTCTCCGTGGTCCGAGGCGAAGATGATCAGGGTCTCGTCGTAGATTCCGCGCTTCTCGAGAAACTCCAGCAGCTTGCCGAAGCTGTCGTCGTTGAAGGCGATCTCCGCATCGTAGAGATCCGACAGGTAGGGCAGGGCCTCCATCGGCCATCGCCAGCGGGGCTGCCAGTGCGGCATCTCGTCAGCCGTCGGGGCGAATTCGGATCTGAATGGCTCAGGAGGTGCGTAGGGGGCATGAGGATCCATGGGGTGGAGGTAGAGCAGGAAAGGAGCATCCTCCCGCCGACCGTCGATCCAATCGAAGGCCATGGTATTGACCTGGTCCGAAGGCCGCTTGAGCTTGCGGGTGAACTCATCGAACCCCTGGGTGAAACCGAAGGTCTTGACCACGTTGGGATTCGTCACGAATGCCGCTGTCTGGTAGCCCTCTGCATGGAGGAACTCGGCGAGGGTGTCGATCTCGTCAGACAGCTTGTGCTTCCAGCCGATCGCGCCGTGCGCCGGAGGCCAGAGTCCGGTAAAGATAGACGCTACTGAGGCCTTGGTCCAGGAGGACTGGCCGACCGCGTTCAGAAAGAGGCTCGAGTCGGCTGCAAACCGATCGATATTCGGCGTAATCGGCTTGGGATAGCCGAGACAGCCGAGGCGATCGGACCGCAGGGTATCCACCAAATAGATGAGGACATTGGGTCGCCGGCTAGGTTTCTCAACGGCCGGCGGTGGGCCTGTCGCTTCTTTGATGGGCGCCCACAGAGCTGGACTCTTCAATGCAACTCCGCTTCCTGGATCGGAGTCTCCCCCTACCGTGCGCAGGCCGAGGCGGACCGGAGTGCGGGATCCCAGGCCTAGAGGTTCAGCGAGGTCTTCTTTCGATTTCGACAGCGACAGCAGCTCCCGCTCTCCATCCTCGTCCGTCTCTACATAGGCTTCCAGCCGTACTCCCTCCCCCCGCACGACGACTCCTTCGGCGCGGAATGTACTATCGGGCTCCGCGAACAGGAGGTACTCCAGGCTGGAGCCAGCCGGCAAGAACAACAGATCCTCTTGGGGCTTCGCGATGGGAAGGGTCTCGGGAGCGTCGATCTCGACCCCGGCGACACCCACTTGGGCGACAAGATCGTAGAACGCATCTCCTGTCTCCGGACTATCACCGGAACCACAGGCGACAGCCAGCAGTGCAAGGCCGAGCAGAGCGATCCGACCAGGGCGGCGCATGACGCTGGATTCTACTACCCGACGACGGCTTCCAAGATCGGCTCCACCCCCTCTGGGATCGGGTATATTCGCGCTCGACAGGGACTGAGTGAGGAGACCTCCGACATGGCGACTAGCGATCGGCTCGATCAGCTGAGACAACGTTCGGCCCCCTTGGACATGAGCCCCAGGGAGTTTCGTGAAGTCGGGCACCTGGTGGTGGACCGGATTGCCGAGCTGCTGGAATCGCTGCCCGACCGGCCTGTCACGCCTGCAGAGACACCGGGCACGATACGTGAGGCGATGCGGGCGTCGAGTCAGCTTCCAGAGGACGGCATCGACGCTGGAGCACTCCTCGATGAGACCACCAAGCTCCTGTTCGACCACTCTCTCTTCAACGGCCATCCTCGGTTTCTCGGCTACATCACCTCCGCTCCCGCTCCCATAGGCATGTTGGGAGACCTGCTCGCCGCCGCAGTCAATCCGAATGTCGGGGCATGGCCGATGGCTCCGATGGCCACCGAGATCGAGGCCCAGACAGTGCGGTGGATCGCGGAGCTCATTGGCTATCCAGTGGACTCCGGGGGCATTCTGGTCAGTGGCGGAAACCTGGCGAATATCGTCTGCTTCCTCACCGCACGGGCCAAGAAAGCCTCCTGGGACCTACAGAGCCATGGTCTCGACGCCAATCCTTCCGGGCCGCTGCGCGTCTACGCCTCGACCGAGGTGCACACCTGGATCAACAAGGCCATGGACATCTCGGGGCTCGGAACCGCATCGCTGCGCTGGATCCAGGTCGACGAGGAGTCTCGTATGGACCTTGCAGCTCTAAAGGCTCAGCTCGACAAGGATGCCGCGGACGGCGATCAACCCTTCCTGGTCGTCGGCACGGCCAGCACCGTCAGCACCGGCGCGATCGACCCCCTGGCCGAGATCGCTTCCCTTTGCCGTGAACGGGATCTCTGGTTTCACGTCGACGGCGCCTATGGCGCCTTCGCGGCTGCGGTTCCCGAGGCTGCCGAGCTCCTCGTGGGCATGTCGGAAGCCGACTCGGTGGCGGTGGATCCCCACAAATGGCTCTATGCCCCGCTGGAGGCCGGTTGCGCGTTGGTTCGGGACCCGGAGGCGTTGCGAAGCGCCTTCGCCCACGGCGCGCCCTACTACCATTTTGGCGAGATGGCCACCAACTACTTCGAGTACGGCCTGCAGAACTCACGGGGCTTCCGCGCCCTCAAGGTCTGGCTCGCCCTACGGCAGGTCGGCCGCTCAGGCTATGTGCAGATGATTCGGGACGATATCGACCTGGCCAAGGCTCTCTTCGATCTGCTAGCCGACTACCCGGAAATCGAGCCCATGTCGCAGAACCTGAGTATTACTACGTTTCGCTACATTCCGGAGGATCTCCTCGATCGAGCCGAGACCGATCCGGTGCGCACCTACCTCGACGAGTTGAATCAGGAGATTCTGGCCCGGATCGAGCGCTCGGGTGAGATCTACCTCTCCAACGCCATCATCCAGGGGCGCTTCGCGCTGCGCATCTGCGTAGTCAACTTCCGCACTTCGCTCGAAGACATCGAGGCGTTCCCGGAGATCGTCCAGCGGTTGGGTCGCGAAGCCCATAGAGAGCTTCGTCCGGACGACTGGTCCTAGGTCCATCGAAATGCGATTCTCGGACTTACCACCACCCCGCGAGGTCCCGCCCGAGTCGAAGGCTCGGCCGACTCGAGAGACCACCAGAGAGCCCACCCGCGAGAAGAGGGACTCGCCACTGCCAGCCGAGTCTCGGACCGGTCCTCCGGAGCTCTCCGAGCAGCCCCCGGCTGTCGACGAGGCGCATCACGAGCACCTGGGTCCAGCGGCGACGACCACTTTTCGTCTTCGCCACCTCTTCAATCCGGCCAGAGGATGGTTCCGCAGAACAGAGCGCGGGATCAATAAGTTCCTCAGCCACCACATCTTTCCCGGGATCCCTGGAATCGCCCTTCCTTACAGTCGCGCTCTCGAGCGAGACCTGACGGTGTCGGAAGCAGATATCGGCCTGGAGCACCTGGACCCCGGACTCACCGGCCTGAAGGTGCTGTTGGCTTCAGACATGCACGCCGGACCCTTTCTGGCTCCGGACGCCCTGGAGCGAACGTTTGCCAGACTCATGACCTTGGAGCCGGACCTCATCCTGCTGGCGGGTGACTTTGCGACCATTCGGTTGGAAGAGGTGGAACCGACCTTGCCGGCTTATGAGCTTCTGGACGCTCCCTTAGGGGTCTTCGGAGTTCTCGGAAACCACGACCACTACACAGGCCGCTCGGAGGAGCTTGTTTCCATCCTCGAAACCACCGGTATCCAGTTCCTTCAGAACCGATCCGTTCTGCTCGAACAGGATGGCGGCCGCATCCTGTTGGCGGGAGTCGACGATCTGCTGTGCGGTGAGGCCTTGCTCGACGAGGCTCTGCGAGGCCGGCACTCTGGAATGCCGAGTCTGCTGCTCTCCCACAATCCGGATGTCTTTCCCGAAGCTGTGAACCGCGATGTGTCCCTGGTTCTCGCCGGCCACACCCACGGTGGCCAGTGGCGGCTCCCTGGTCTTCCCGTCCTGGTCCGCATGAGCCGATACAGGCTCGACGAGGGACGCTATCGAGCCGGCGGCTCACAACTCGTCGTGAGTCGAGGTCTGGGCGCTACGGGGTTCCCGATCCGGATCGGCTGTCCACCCGAGGCTGTCCTGCTCACCCTGCGGCCGAGCCAGACTCCGTAGACCCGACCTCTATAAGCTGGCCAAGAATGACTCAGCGGGCCCGGCGGGTCGTCGATACCGGAATGTCGATATCCTCTCCCGCTCTGACGATCGCCTCCAACGCGATTCGCGGACAGATATTCATGTCCAGGTAGTCCAGGAGATGAGTGGCCACTCCCCGTACTTGTTTCTCGACGGTCTCGTCCAGGCAGTGACCCTCGTCGTCGAAGACGCGGTTCACGCCGGCTACCGAGACCGGGCCAGGCAGGACAATCCCGCCCACATGAGAGCAGACGCTGCGCAGCTGCTCCAATGACTTGATGGCTCCGATCCGCCCACTCGCCACGCCGAGAAGCGCAATGGGCTTGCCCGAGAGCTTGGAGGGAAAACCCAGGTTCTCGATGATCAACTTCAGGGCGCTGGCGAACGACCCGTGATACTCGGGAGTCGCGATGATAACGCCGGTGGCACTCTCCACGGCATCCTGGACCTCCTTCGCGCCGTCGGTTGCAGGATGTCCGGGAAAGCTCAGCTCGACCCTCGCCGGATCGATCGTCGTGACATCGACACCTGCCTCGAGCAGCTCGTCGTTGACGAGGGAGAGCGCCTTGGCGGTGAAGTTGCCGGGGCGGCTCGTACCGAGAATGCTGACAATTCGAACCCCGTTCTTCGGTTCTTCCATGCTAGTCCTCCTCCTGTCCAGAACGGGTCGGGCACTCAGCGCCGTCTACCGCCGCCTTCCACCACCACCCCTGCCACCACCGCGTGGCGCGCTGCGAGCACGCTGGTTGCCTTTCTGTCGGGCGTTGTAGTCCCGATTGAGATTGCTGCTGCCGCCGTACTGCCCGGTGCTCGATTTCGTCCTCTGCTGCTGCGTTCTCGCGGTGCCGGTGGATGCGGCACTTCGATCTGTCGGGCGAGTGGAGGCCGTAGGCTTCGTCGCCTCCCGCGAGCCACTGGCCCCACTCATGTCAGTCCCCTTCCAGCTGCCTCCGTCCCGCTGTTGCCAGCTTCCGTCCTGCTGCTTCCGATAGACGTTGCCGTTCTTGTCGGTATAGACATTGTTGGCCCGGTTCGACACATTCGGCGACTTGGCCTGCGCCCTGCCAGCTGAAGGTCTACCTCCAGCCGTGTGAGCCACCCTGTCGACGTTGCCCGGCCGCTGATACATGTTGCGAGCAGCGTCACGCTGGGCGGTGCGGTATCCCGCTCTGTAACCAGCCCGGGTTCCCGCCCGATAGCCGTGGTGCCAGCCCCGGTGGTAGCCGTGCCGGTAGCCGCGGTAGCCTCCCGCTCCCCACCAACCGCCGCGGTAGCCCCCATAGCCGATCGAGAAGGTGAAGCGCCCAGTCGAGTAGCTCAGGCCGAAGCTCCACCCATACCAGGGGTTGTACCGAACACTGAATCCCCAGGTCGGATACCGCGGGTAGTAGTGGTACCGACCCCACCAGGGGCGGTAGTACCAACCGGTGCCGTAGACCGGGACACCGTGGTAGATGTAGCTGGACGTGTATCCAGGGTAGTAGCCGACGTAGACCACCTCCGGCGTGGAGTCGTAGATGTAGACGTACTTCGTGTTGTAGACCGGGCTCGACGGCGGAATGGAGCGGATCTCCTCGGGCACCTCGGTCGCCACCACCCAGGGGCCCTTTGCACTGCTGGCTACGTACCACACTCCTTCTTCGACACAGTAGTACTGACTGCCGGACTGTAGGACCTGAGACTCCGTGTTGACTGCGTAGTGGAGCGTCGTCTCCTCGACCGGCTCGAATTGCGGCTCGCCGTCGTAGTCGACCTGGATCGTCGCGTCCCGCTTGATCGCCGCGGTCTGGGGGACGGCGGCATCCAACGCCGCATCCTTGGCCATCTCGGTGCCGGCGACCCAGACGAGCAGATAGCCGTAGTCCGAGTCGGGATCGATCCTGGCGAAGCTCTCGGGGAGCTCGTCGGGACGCCTGAACTCCCATGGACCCTGCTCACCACGAGCCGAGTACCATCGCCCGGAGAGAAGAACGTAGATCTCCTGGCTGGCCACCTCACGCAACAGATCGCTCTCCGAATTGGTCACGATGAGCAGCTCACCGTCAGCTAGAGGACTGAACTGCATGGGACCATCGGTGACGATGAGCTCGGTAGGCTCCGTGGTCACGAGAATCGCCGGCGGAGTGCTCGGCCCCTCGGCGGTCTCTTCCGCGTCCACCTCCTCTTCTTCGGGCTCGAGCTCGCGGATCTGTTTGGGGACCTTCTGGGTCACCTGCCAGGGGCCCTCGGGGTCCGGCGCCCTGTACCAGGTCTCGGCTCCAGCGTAGAGGTAGTAGGAGGCTTTGTCCTTGGGATCCTGCACCATTAGGAATGGACTGTTGATGACGCCTTGGACCCCCGTGTCTCCCAGATCCCGCAACTGGGGTTCGCCATCGATGGTGACCAGTACGGTCGGCTCCTGCCGGAACAGGATCCTGGGAGGCGTGTCGTCGAAACCTTCTGCGGTCACACTCTGTCGCTCAGCCAGATCCAGCGCCGCGATGAGCCGGTCCAAGGACAGCTCGATATTCCATGTAGGCATCTCTCGCGTCAGCAAGTCGATGAGCCCTTGCTCCTGTTCGGGCGTGGCATCGGGAAACCGGACTTTCGGTACTCGAATCTCTCCGAAGTCGACCATCCGAGCATCGATGTCGGTCTCGATGCGAATCTCCATCCAGACCGCTCCGAAGACGGGTTCCGACCCGCCCTTCGCGGTGACAGACACTGCGGCTCGCCCGTGCAGAATGTTGCCCTCGAGACGGTCGACCTGAGGTTGGTACATCACCACCAGGCCCTTGTCGGTCTCGATCTCTCGGGGCCATTCCTCGGATTCGACCGCCTGCATGGCGCTGACTCCACCAAGTGCCAGCAGGCCCAAAGCCACTAACGATAGAAACGTCGGGTATCTCGATGATCTAGGTCTCATTGCTTCTCCCTATGCAGTGACTTGGCGGGGCTCGAGCGAGCGGCCCGATCAGGAAGTGCTGGCGACAGGATACCGGCTCCGGTGAGTGGTGTCCAAAGTGCGGCTGGGTCGATTTGGTGTATCCTTCGCCCTCTTCGACCGTCGCACTCACCCTGAAACACACCGTTCTACGAGGCCTTCACCAATGGAAGTGGGAATCATCGGGCTACCCAAGGTCGGCAAGACGACGCTGTTCAACATCCTGACTGCGTCCCACCAGGCCACCGACCGGTACTCGACCTCGACGAAGACCAACGTGGGAATCGCCACGGTTCCGGACCCTCGGCTCATTCGGTTGCGCGAGCACTACCAGCCGAAGAAGTTCACCCCGGCCATCGTGACCTACGTAGACATCCCGGGACTCAAGAAGGGTGGCAGCGCGGAAAGCCTCGACCTGGCGCGACTGCGGGAAGTGGATGCTCTGGCGCATGTCGTACGGGCCTTCGAAGAGCCGGAGATCCTCCACTCGGAAGGCACCGTGGACCCGGCCCGGGATGTCGCCATCATCGACCTCGAGCTCATTCTGGCCGACCACGAGATCGTCGAACGCCGCATCACCAGGCTCGACAAGGGAGCGAAGAGAGGGCTCTCCCCCGAGGAGACTCGAGAGCGGTCGCTCCTGGCCGATGTCATCCTTCCCACCCTGGAGGAGGAGCGTCCCCTGCGCACACTCGATCTGTCGGAGGAGGACGAGCTGCGTCTGCGGGGATTCCAGCTGCTCTCAGCCAAGCCCCTGCTCCTGGTGATCAACGTCGATGAGTCCGTCCTCGTCGAGGGCCACGCGGAAGATCCCGTCATCGAGGTTCCTACCGGCGCCAAGGTCGTCACGGTGAGCGCCCCGATCGAGGAGGAGATCTCTCACCTCGACGCCGAGCACCAGATCCACTTTCTGGTCGACCTGGGCCTCAGGGAGCCAAGCCTCAACCGTGTCATCCGGGCCAGCTACGAGCTGCGCGGGCTGATCTCGTTCTTCACCGTCGGTGAGGACGAGGTCAGGGCTTGGACGGTGCGTCTCGGTACGTTGGCTCGACACGCTGGCGGAGCGATTCACAGCGACATCGAGCGGGGTTTCATCCGAGCCGAAGTCGTGCCCTGGG
>JARFQS010000588.1 GCA_029287645.1 Thermoanaerobaculia bacterium
ATAAGAGACAGTCCACAAAGGGTCCGGGAAGCTCCTCGCCGATGTCCGGAACTTTTTCCGGCAGGAATTGGGATTCGGGGATTTCATCTTCCGGATCGAGTCGGAGGGGGAAGAAGTGGCTCGCGCTCACGACGTGCGAGAGTTCGAGCGCCAGCTGGCTGTCGTACCCGAGGAGTGTCTCTTCTATCACGCTTCACACAACCACTTCTCCATCTGGCTGATGGCGCGAAGCGAGTTCGACCTGGCCGAGAGACTCCGGCCTCGACGGATCTCCGACTTCGAGAGCGTCGAGGCCCTGCGCCAGTTCCTGATCGCACAACTGCGCGACACCCGCCGCCACTCCTACCGGGGGGTGATCGCGGACTTCTCCCGGAAGACCTTCGATCGGGACGCGATCTCGCGAATCGGAAACGGCTCGATCGGCGGCAAGGCGCGGGGTCTCGCATTCCTGAATCTGACGCTCTCCAAGAGCTCCCTTGGAGAGTTCGGCATGGAGGTGCGCGTTCCGAAAACCACCGTAATCACCACCGACAAGTTCGACGAGTTCATGGATCATAACGAGCTGCGAACCTTCGCTTACGAGTGTGACGACGATCGCGAGCTGTCGGGTCGGTTTCTCAGTGCACGGCTCTCCGACGAGCTACGCAGCGATCTGACCTTCATCGCCCATCACCTGGACGGACCCCTGGCCATTCGTTCCTCGAGCCTTCTCGAGGATTCGATGCATCAACCCATGGCCGGGATCTACACCACGTTGATGATCCCCAACCGGTCCAGGGATCCCGAGGAGCGGCTGGAGCAGATCTGCGATGCGGTCAAGCTGGTCTACGCCTCGACCTACTATCGCAACGCGAAGAGCTACCTCATCAGCACCGGCAACCGCGTCGAGGAAGAGAAGATGGGGGTCATTATCCAGAGGCTGGTAGGGCAGAAACACGACAATCGGTTCTACCCCCATTTCGGAGGAGTGGCCCAGTCGCACAACTTCTACCCGATCGGAACACAGCGAGCCGAAGAGGGGATCGTGCATGTTGCTCTGGGGCTCGGAAGACTGGTCGTGGACGGCGGCCTGGCCATGCGCTTCAGCCCCAAACGCCCCGGCATCCTTCCGCAGCACGCCACCCCCAAGCTGCTCCTGGACAGCAGTCAGAGAGACTTCTATGCAGTCGACCTGGACTCCTCTTGCTGTGAAGTGGATACCACCCTTTCGACCAATGTGAAGTCCTATCCTCTGCAGATCGCCGAACTGGACGGCACTCTTCTACCGGTGGGGAGCGTGTACAGTGCCGACGATCAGACCGTGCGAGACGACTTGTCCCTACCCGGACCGCGGGTCGTCACCTTCAACAACATCTTGAAGCACAACGCCATCCCACTGGCGCCCGCCCTGGAGAACCTGCTCGAGTTGGCTGAACAGGGCCTGGGATGTCCGGTCGAGATCGAGTTCGCTTGCGACATGGGCGACTGGGGTCAGCCGAGAGCGAGAGGAAAGCGGCGAGAAGCGCCGGCTCTCTACCCTCTCCAAGTACGGCCGTTTGCGAGCCGGATGGCCGGCAAGCAGATCTCCAAGTACAGATTCACCACGGACGAGCTGCTCTGCAAGTCGAGGAGGAGCCTGGGGCAGGGAGTGGACGACAGCGTGCAGGATGTCGTCTACGTGCGACGGGACACCTGGACAGCGGCCCACAACAAGGTCATCGCCAGCGAAGTCGGCGAGCTGAACAGGAAGCTGAGCAAAGAGAAGCGACCCTATATTCTGGTTGGCCCCGGACGCTGGGGCACCGCCGACTCGTGGCTCGGGATTCCAGTGCAGTGGTCACAGATCTCGAATGTCCGGGCCATTGTCGAGGCCTCCCCGAAAGGCTACGACGTGGAGCCTTCCCAGGGCACCCATTTCTTCCAGAACATCGTCTCCCTGCGAGTTGGCTATCTCACCCTTCCACCAGGGGCCGAAGATCCCCAGGACGACGCCGAGTTCCTCGACTGGGACTGGCTCGACTCGCAACCGGCTGCTACCGAAACAGGGCATCTGCGCCATGTTCGCCTCGAGCAGCCCTTCACCCTCATTCTGGATGGGCGCGAAGGCCACGGCCGGATCGCCAAGCCGCTGCCTGAACCTGCAGAATAAGGAAAAGGCCCGGCTGTGCCGGGCCTTGCAGCGCGTTTCGCACCCGGTCTAGGCCGGAGTGCCAAGCAACCGTTCGAACTGCTCCTTCGAGAAGTCCTCGACTTCTGTGTGCAACGATCCTCCATGGGCATCCATGGTGACCATCACTGGGAACCTATCGACGTCGATGACCCAAAGGGCCTCCGGGACGCCGAACTCCTCGAGCATGAATACCCGCTCGACCTTCTTGACTGCCTGGGCCAGGACCTGCGCCGCCCCACCCACCGCGTGCAGATACAGGGCTCCGCTCTTCTCCAATCCGGCGAGCGTTCGCAGTCCCATTCCGCCCTTGCCGATCACTCCTCGCAAGCCGTACTTCTCGATCACATCCGCCTGATAGGGCTCCTCTCTGATCGAGGTCGTGGGGCCAGCAGCGACGAACTCGTAGGATCCGTCTTCCTGTTGACGAATCACCGGACCACAGTGGTAGATCACGGTCCCCTCCAGGAAAGGCGCCACATCCTCCCTGTAGCCCTCCAGCAGCCACTTGTGGGCAGCATCGCGGCCGGTGATCATCCGCCCTGTCAGCTCGATGCCCTCTCCGACCTTCAGATTCCGCACTGTCTTCTCGTCCAGCGGCAGCCTCAGTTCAGCCATGTCGCCGCTCCTTCCTCGTCGAGGCTGACGGCGGCTCGCCGGTCAGCCCAGCACATGTAGCTGATGGTCACGAAATACGAGGCAGGCAGGCGGTCCAGGACGCCGGCCTTGACTCCCAGAACCGTCGTCTTCCCGCCGAAACCCATCGGGCCGATGCCCAGCTCATTGGCCTCCTTCAGCAGACGGTCCTCCAACTCGGCCAGTTCCGGGTTGGGGTTCTGATCCGAAAGAGGGCGCAGGAGCTGACACTTGGACTCCGAGAAGCCCGAAACTCGATCACCGCCGATGCACACACCCAGCACCCCCGGTGCACATCCCTTTCCCTGGGCCTGTACGACTGCGTCCAGGACGACTCGTCGCACGCCTTCCAGATCACGTCCGGCCTGGAGCCCTCCGTCGGGCAGCTTGTACTGCACACCCACGTTCTCGCAGCCTCCCCCCTTCAGGATCATTCGCACCTCGACTCGCGGCTCGTCCCATTCCTCGAAATGAAGAAAGGGGATGGCCCGGCCCGAGCCATCGCCGGTATTCTTGCCGGTCAGCGTATCGACGGCGTTCGGTCGCAGATAGCTCTTGGCGGTGGCCTCCTTGACGGCCTCCTGCATCGCCGCTTCCAACAACCGAGTGCTGGTCCCTTCCGGATACCTCACCCAAGCGACCGGCGTTCCTGTGTCCTGACAGATCGGAGCCGACTTGGACTTCGCCAGATCGACGTTGTCCAGAATCGTCACCAGGGCTTGGCGCGCCAGGCTGTCTTCCGCCTCTCTCTCCCTGCCATGCTCGAGTGCCTGGACGACATCGGGCGGCAGCTCGGCAGACGCCCGACGTATCAACTCCACAAAGGTGTCCACGTATCGTTCCTTCGTCAGCATAGGCTGCTCCTCAAGTGTGAGTCGGAACCGGCTCCATTCAGACTTGTGTGAAGCGGTCGACTCGTCGGGGTTCCCAGATCTCAATTTGCGGGGTCCGACGCGGAGGGATTCCCCGCCTGCTCGAAGTCCATGTTCTCAGGCTGGAAGGCGTGTTTGAACACCTGACCGGGTGGGCCGACAGCCCACCCCGTGAGACTGGCAGAAGATCCGCAATTCAGTCCATCGCACCGTGATCTCGATACTCGAGGCGTTGAAACAGGTCGGTCTCTTCCTGCTCGTGTCGGTGCAGGTCGTCCAATAGATCCAGGGTCCGGAGGCGAAGTCTCGGGTCCTC
>JARFQS010000595.1 GCA_029287645.1 Thermoanaerobaculia bacterium
CCCCGGTGTCAGGCACAGCTCCCCTCGGGCCCCCCCGGGGCCGCCCGCCCGCCCTGGCCGCCCCTGGCGGCTCGCCCCCCGCCCCCCCCCCCCCCGACTGCCGAGCCCGAGCCACCCCGCGCCGCGGCCGCGGCCGCTCCGGGGCCGCCGACGGATGAAGCCCCGTCATCGGAGTCGATTGTGGAGGTCGAGACGGCCCCACAGGAGGTTGCAGAGCCCCAGCCTCCGCCAGTGGAAGAGGTCCAGGTAGCCGCGAGGGACGCGACTCCCCCAGCTGCCGAGCGCCCGACGGAGCTCGAAGAATCGCCGACCGTAGAGCCGGAAGTGGCGAAGCTATCCGAGCCCGAGCAGGAGGAGATTTCAGATCCAAAGCCAACAGGTCCAGCCGCAATTGAACCGGCAGCACCGATAGCACCAATGCCCGAACCGCAGGCCGAGTCGGAACTGCAAGCGGAAGCTACCGACACCGAGCCAGAGGTACCTACCGACGTTCCGGCCGAGACGCCCATCATCGCGGCAGAGCCCCTGCGGACCGAAGCGACCGAGGCTGCCGAGACGGCCACCCAGCTGGCTGAGCCTTCGCCTCAACCCAAGACCGAGGCCGTGCCCGCGCCTCCGAAGCCTGTCGAAGAAGAGCCCACCGTCGAAATCGCACAGGTCGCTGAGGCGCCGATCGAACGCCAACCGGAGCCGATGCCCGACGAGCCAGCTGATCAACTCGTGGTTCCATCCGAAGTCGTCGAGGAGGCCATCTCGCCGGAACCGGCGACAGCAGAGGTAGCCCCGGCCGTGGAGGAAGTCGCAGTCGACTCCCCACCCTCTCAGGAGGCCGAAGTGCCTGTCGTGGAGACTGTCGTACCTCCCAGGGTCCCAGCGCCGAGAAGCGCGATCCCGGACGATACACCCACCATCACCTCCTATCGAGACGGCAGCTGCTCCGACTGCAGGACAGGCGAATGGGCCGTAACCACCCTGCAGATGACCGCCGCGGGCTCCGCGCCGTGTCCTGCCGGTGTCTACCACGCGGCCCAGGAGGCAGCCGACAGTCTCGGAAACTCGACGCAGCTCGAGCTCTCCGGGTTCGTCGGTCCGGCCGCTGATGGCTCCGACACCGAGGCCCTGGCCGCGGTCGAGCCGGAGATTTCCCAAGCCTATGAGCAAGCCTTGGCGCCCTACCTGGGTGGGGCGAGCAATTGCCAGGTGGTATCGGTGATCCTTCCGAAGTCGGTTCGATTCGTCGGGTTTCGATTCGAAGCCTTCGACGCTGCAGGTGGTGGTGAATGCGCTCCAGACCGAGGCTGTACCCTCCCGCAGGCACAGTGGCTGGCCAACCCGGTCGTTCAGCGTGGCTTCAACGCCACGGTGGTGTGGGGAATTTTCGAGAACTCATCCGCGCAGTCTCCACGGACCGCTCGTCTGAAGGTCTACTTCAGAGCCCCCAACTCCCGATGGCAACCGTCTACCCGGTAGGCACATCGATCTGAAGCTGGCCGTCGAGAACCGTCACCGCCTGACCCGCCAGGAGAACTCGATCTCCCCGGAGTCGCGTCCGAACCACCCCGCCACGACGCGAGGCCTGATACCCGACCAATTCGTTCTTCTGCAGCCTCGAGGACCAGAAAGGTGCCAGACAGCAGTGCGCAGATCCGGTCACGGGGTCCTCATCGACCCCGACCGCCGGAGCGAAGAAGCGCGACACGAAATCGAACTCGTTCCGGTCGGCGGCGCAGGTGACCATGACGCCACGCTCTGTGAGTGCGGCCAGGAGCTTGAAGTCGGGGCTCATCGAGCGGAGGATGGCTTCGGACTCGACTTCCACTATGTAGTCGAAGCGGTTCTTGCCGAGGTACCGAGCCTCGACCCCAAGGCTTCGAAGTAGATCAGGCGCCGCAGAAACACCCTCGGGAGGCTCGGAGGGAAAGTCCATCTCGATCCATCCGCTCTCCTGACGGGCACCAAGCCACCCACTGAGTGTGTGAAACCGAGCCGTCTCACCCGGCTCCAGTACACCTTCCTGCCACAGAAAATGGGCGCTCGCGAGTGTGGCGTGGCCGCAGAGCTCGACCTCCAGCTCGGGTGTGAACCACCGGAGATCGAAGCCCTCTGCCCGACGCCTCAAGAAGGCGGTCTCCGACAGGTTCATCTCCCGAGCCACGGAGAGGAGCCATGTGTCGGCTGGATACTCGGACAAGAGGCAGACCGCGGCAGGGTTGCCGCCGAATGGGTGGGACGAAAAGGCATCGATCTGGAGGATCTTCAAACTCATCGTTTTTTCCCCGATGTGAAGCAATTCACTGCGACCCGACCGCGGCTGGACGAACAATAACGCTCTAGTCGGTCAATTCGAATGGTGCCATCGAGAGGGGTTTCCACCATGGACTCGACGAAAAAGATCCTCGCTATCATCACCCAGGACCCGGTTTTTGAAAAGATGGAGCCGATCTTCAAGCGGGCTTCGATGGAGGTCACCCGAGCCACCAACGGCACCCGCAGCCTGATCCTGGCGACCAATGTTCGCTACGACCTGGTGGTAGCCGAGTATCCCCTGCCCGACCTGAGCATCGTCGACTTCCTCGGAATTCTCCAGTCGCCCACCCTTGCCAACTCCCATTCGCCCGTGGTCCTCTTGACCAAGGAAGATCACGCCGAAGACCTGGGCGCCCAGATCGACAGTGACCGGGTCGAGGTTCTGCCGATCAGCGCTTCCGCAGAGGCCCTGCAACGGCACGTGGCGGCAAGCCTCGGTGTGGCGCAGCGCAAGTCGAGTCGGCTCCTTGTCCAGATGCAACTCGCAGTCGAGACCGGGAACCTCCTCAGGGCCTGTCAGACATCGAACGTCTCGGAATCCGGCATGCTCATCCACACGAGTCGCCGGGCTCCGGTGGGCAGCGAGGTGGAAGTCACCTTTCATCTTCCTGGAGACCCGCGCCCCATCGATGGCGTAGTCAAAGTCGTGCGTCACACCACCCCTGGGACTGAGACAACGCAGGGGATGGGCGTGACCTTCGTGCGGCTGCCCGAAGGCGCGCGCGAGCGCCTGCGCGACTATGTCCAGGGTCGTATGGTGATCCAAGAGGAAGAGGTTCTGCCCTTCAGTTTCGAGCAGCCGCCAGCAGCGCCCTGATATCTCCGGCACCGCAGGATCTTCAACAACCAGCTCTCCCCCTGGAAGCCCCTTGACAGTAGCGGTGCATCTCGACAGAATTTGAACAGGAGTTCAAATTCTAGTGAGCCTGTCCCCTAGCCAAAACAACAAGACGCTGCGTCGCCGTCGCGAGATCCTGGAAGGAGCCTCCCGCGTCTTTCGCGAGCGCGGGCTGCACGCCACCGGCATGAGGGATATCGCCGCCGAGCTCGATATGCATGTCGGCAATCTCTACTACTACTTCAGAAACAAGCAGGACCTCCTGGCCTTCTGCCAGCAGGACGCGCTCGACGGACTTCTGTCGAGGGCTCGCACCGTCAGGAAGGAAGAGCTGCGAGCCGACACTCAGCTCTTCAAGTTGATCTATGCCCACGTGCATCTGCTCAACTACGAGCTGCCTGCCTCGCTCGCCCACCTCGAGATCGAGGCTCTCGAGCCGGAGGTACGACAGCCCGTGCTCCGCCAGCGAGACGAATACGAGAGACTTCTCCGCGAGACCGTCGACGAAGGTATCCAGTCTGGCCTGTTTCGCCAGACGGATCCCAAAGTCGCGACCCTCGCCATCCGCGGTGCGGTCAATTGGACCGTGAAGTGGTTTCGGCCTGGAGGACCGGCGAAGATCGCGGAGATCGCGCGCCAGTTCGCCGAGTATCTGGTCATGGGGCTGCTGACTCCCGGCATTCCGCCCGAGTTTCCTGATTCATCCGAGCTCGCTTTCCTCGTTGGAAGCGGATCTCCTTCACCGGAGCAACGACTGTGAGGCCTCCCATGCCCGAGCCGAACACCACCCTGGAGTTGACCGTCAACGGCGAGACGAGAATCGTCTCCTTCCCGACGCATCACACCCTCCTCGAAGTCCTGCGCGAACAGCTTCGACTCACCGGCACGAAACACGGGTGCGAGCTCGGGGAATGCGGAGCTTGCACAGTGTTGGTGAACGGACGACCTGTCCTTTCCTGCCTGCTCCTTGCCGCTCAACTCTCCGACAGTGACATCCAAACCGTAGAAGGCCTTCAAGAGGGCAATGAGCTGCACCCGCTTCAGGCTGCCATGGCCGATCTCAACGCCGCACAGTGCGGCTACTGCACACCCGGGATCGTCATGGCTTCCATGGCGCTCCTGCAGGAGGAACCAGCGCCGAGTAGAAGCCAGATCGGAGAGGCCCTTGCGGGGAACCTCTGCCGCTGTACCGGCTACCTCAAGATCGTTCAGGCCGTGGAGACGGCAGCCGCACGGCTTCGAGGCGAGGAAGCCCCCTACCCGACCGAAACTCTTCACGGGTCTACCCCACCCACCTCCGACGCCAGCTGACACCGCTCAACGCGCACCTCTAGAGGAGCTTCGACGAGACCATGGGAGATTCCAAGAACCGCGATCCAGCGATTCATCGCGTCCCGGGGTCGGGGCGTTACGTGGGCAGGCCTTTCCGCAGGGTCGACGGCAGGGACAAGGTCACGGGCGTCACCCGGTTTGCCGACGACCTCGAGTTTCCACGCATGTGCTACCTACGCCTGGTGCGATCTACGATCCCGCACGGCAGGATCGTCTCGATCGATTTCGGCACTGCCGAGAAGATCGACGGATATCTCGGCAGCCTGATCGGCACGGAGATGCCCGAGACGTTCGGCATCCTGCCGGTCTCCCAGGACGAGCACGCGCTGTGTCTCGATCGGGTGCGCTTCGTTGGCGACCCGGTCGCCGCTGTGGCTGCGACCTCCGACGACGCGGCCTATGAGGCGGCTCTTCGCGTCGAAGTCGAATACGAACCCCTCGCGACGATCGCTTCGGTCGAGGAAGCCCTCACCACTCCGGAGCCGCGCATTCACGAGTACGGAACCGAAGGAAACATCCACAAAAAGGTGTCGCTGCGTTTCGGCGACCTACAAGAAGGGTTCGACGAGGCCGACCTGATTCTCGAGGACCAGGTCTTCTACGAGGGTAACAACCATCTGGCATTGGAACAGCATGCCACCGTCGCGGTACCCGAAGACGTCGATCGAATCACCGTCTACTCCTCGACTCAGACACCGCACTACCTGCACCGCGCCCTCACCCGAGTCCTGGGAATTCCCGCCTCTCGGATTCGGGTCGTCGCCACTCCCAACGGTGGCGGCTTCGGGGGTAAGAGCGACCCCTTCAATCACGAGATCGTCGCAGCGAAGATGGCCTTGAAGCTGGGAAGACCGACCAAGATCAGTCTCGACCGTGAAGAGGTGTTCTACTGTCACCGTGGGCGCCATCCGGTGTCGATGAAGCTTCGGACCGGCTTCACGAAGACCGGAGCCATCACGGCCCAGCACCTTCAGACCGCGCTCGATGGCGGCGCCTACGGCAGCTATGGCGTCGCCTCCACCTACTACACCGGGGCCCTCCAGACGACGACCTACGCTCTACCCCGCTATCAGTTCGATGGCGTGCGGTGCTTCACCAACAAGCCACCCTGCGGTCCGAAGCGGGGCCACGGCACGCCCCAGCCCCGTTTCGCATTCGAGATCCATCTCGACAAGGCGGCCGAGCGGCTCGGCCTCGACCCTGCGGACCTGAGACTGGCCAATCTTGCCGAGCCGGGCGAGGTGACCGCCAATTGGCTGCGCCTCGGCACGATAGGTCTGCGGCGCTGCATCGAGGCCGTTGTAGCAGGCAGCGGATGGCGCCGGCGCCGTGGACAGCCTGTCTCTTATACACATCTCCGAGCCCACGAGA
>JARFQS010000007.1 GCA_029287645.1 Thermoanaerobaculia bacterium
AGAGGGTTCGAAGTTGGCACCAAACGGGCTACCAACTCACCCCCAGCCCTCCCCCCCTTCGCTGCTAGAGCGTCCGGGCTTCGTGGCCTACGCTCCTGGCATGGTCGTGGGGCGTTCCCGCGGCCTGATTTGGATCCATGCCGCATCCTCCGCATCGGTGAGCGGCTGCCACAAGATTGTCGCTGGCAGCTCGTTTGACCCGCTGATAGCCTTGCCCACCTGATCTGTTCGACAAGGTGAGATGCGACGCGTCATGAGAATCCTCCAGACCCCCCCTACCCCCCCAAGAGGGCTTGCCTCCACGCTCCTCCTGGCGACCGCTTTGGCCTGCAGTGGTAGCTCTGAGCGAGGCGATCGTCCTTCTACGACCGCACCCCTGGTCGAAGCGGTCGAGGCCCGTTTCGGTGCTATTCCTCTGGAGGAGGCGATGCCGGGCGTCGTGCGAGCCCGCAATCAGGTCACGATTCGCCCTGAGGTCGCAGGCCGGATCGTCGAGGTGATGGTGCGAAGCGGTGAGGCGGTCGACCGTGGCCAGGCCCTGGTCCGATTGGACGAGGTCGAGGCCCGCGAGCGGCTTCGGCAGGCTGAGGCCGATGTCCGCCTGGCCGAGGCCACAGCCGTGGCAGCACGCGCCAGGGTTACCGAGCTCGAGGCCCGAGCCGCCCGCACGCGGTCCCTCGCCGAGCAAGAACTGGTCAGCGACCAGGACCTGGATTCGCTGGAGGCGCAGCTCGATGCACTACGAGCCAGTGCCGACGAGGCGGCAGCCCGGGTCGAACAGAGGCAGGCTGCCGTCGAGGAACGAAAATCGGCACTGGCCAAGACCGTCGTGAGAGCCCCGGTGGCGGGTCGACTCGGTGAACGCCGTGCCGAGGTGGGGATGCTGGTCGATCCCTCGACCATCCTGTTCATCGTCGGGGACCTCGATGAGCTCATCGTCGAGGTGAACCTGACGGAAAGCGTGCTCGACAGGGTTGAAGAGGGTATGCCGGTAGAAATCGAGAGCCGCGACGCAGTGGCCGAGCCGGTGCGAGCAGAGCTGTCGCGAATCTCGCCGTTTCTCGCCGAAGAGAGCTTCACCACTCGGGGCGAGATCGATGTCGACAACCGCGAGGGTCGGCTGCGGCCCGGAATGTTCGTCACGGTTCGGATTCAGGTGGGACAGAGCCAACGCGCCACCCTCGTGCCGGTGAGTGCCGTCTGGGAGGATCCTGCCTCCGGTGCCATGGGCGCCTTCGTGATCCTGGAGGCCGACGGTCTCGAGGTGCCGACCTCGATCACCAACGTCAGCCCGGACGAATCGCGTTCTACCGAGTTCCGGGTAATCGAGGTGCGGGCTGTTGGCAGAGGCGTGGCAGGGGTCGACGGCATCGAAGAAGGTGCGTGGGTGGTGACCGTAGGGCAGCACCTCCTGGCGGCGGAGCTCCAGTTTTCGGAGGAGACAGAAGAGGTTTCCGCCTCGAGCGCAGCAGCGGTGCAGCGAGTCACTCGGGCCCGGGTTCGTCCGGTCCCCTGGGAACGGGTCCTGGAGCTTCAGGACCTGCGGGACGAAGATCTCCTCGAAGGTTTCCTCGACAAACAGCGCAAGATCTCCGCCGCCCTCGGAGCGGAGATCCCGGACAGTGAAGACGTCGTGAATGAGGTGCTCGGCGAGGCGACCGAAAGAGCCACGGAGTCGGAAGGCAACTGAGATGCGGCTGACCGAAGTCTCCGTCCACCGCCCGGTAGCTACGACCATGGTCTACCTGATCATGATCGTTCTGGGGATTGTCTCGTTCCGCATCCTGCCGATCGATCTTCTGCCGAAGGTCGAATTCACCCAGCTCACGGTTAGGGTCGACTATCCGAATGTCGGCCCCGAGGAGGTCGAGCAGATCATCACCGACCGCGTCGAGAATGCGGTTGCCGGTCTGCCAAACCTGGAGCGCGTCACCTCGCAATCCGAGGAAGGTAGCAGCCGGGTGCGTCTCGAGTTCGCCCGAGGCACCGATATCGACGAAGCGGCCAACGACCTTCGGGCGGCGCTCGACGGGCTGCGGGACGAGCTGCCGATCGAAGCCTCGACCCCTCGGGTCTTCAAGCTCGACCTCGATCGCATCGAGGTGGTCAGCCTCGCCGTCACCTCGACGCGGGATCTCGAAGCGGTGACGCGGATGCTCGAGGAGGAGCTGGCTCGTCGCTTCGAGCAGATCCCGGGCGTCGGCGCCATCGACATTCGTGGTGGCGTCTATCGTGAGATCCGTGTCGAGCTCGATCGTGATCGACTACAGGCGACGGGGCTCACTGCCCTCGACGTAGAGCAGGCCTTGGTGCGCGAGAACGTCACGCTGCCGACCGGCACGGTCAAGAGCGGCCTAGACGATCTCTACATCCGCAGCCTCGGCGAGTACCGGTCCCTCGAAGAGATCGAGCTCACCGTGGTTGCGACTCCGGGCGGAAGACCGATACGGGTGCGGGACATCGGCCAGGTGCGAGACACCTACGAAGACGTGCGGTACCTGGTCGAGATGAACGGAGTGCCGGCGATCAGCCTGGGAATCCAGAAGCAGAGCGGTGGCAACACCGTCGAGGTGGCACGCGCCGTGCTCCGTGAGGCGGAACGCATCAATGCGGAGCGCCAGGATCTCCACCTCACCGTGGTGGTGGACCAGAGCGACTTCATCCGCCAGTCCATCTCGAGCGTGCGGAACTCGGCCCTCTGGGGCTCGTTGCTCGCGGTGCTCGTCCTTTATCTGTTCCTGCGATCGGGCTCGAGCACGGCGATCATCGCCCTGGCCATTCCCATCTCGGTGATCGCGAGCTACGGCCTGCTCTTCCTGGGTGACCTGACCCTCAACCAGATGACCTTCGGTGGCCTCGCCCTGGGAGTCG
>JARFQS010000071.1 GCA_029287645.1 Thermoanaerobaculia bacterium
GACCAGGGCCAGTCGATCAGCAGGCCGCTACCGACGCCCTTGGCGACGCTCTCCCCGAGGATCAGATCTACGAGGTACATGGCGACGTCGTAGCTTCGGGATCCGCCTTGCGAGGTCAGCACCTTGCCGTCGTGAACGAAGCTGGCATTGACCTTCAGATCCAGGTCGGGGAAGGCCTCCGCGAAGCTCCGGTAGTCACTCGGAAACGTTGTGCACGAATGGCCGTCCAGCAGACCCGCCTCGGCGAGGATGAACGCTCCCCAACAGAGCGACATCACGAACTGAGCTTCTCGGCCCGTTCGACTCACCCAGTCGATCAGTCGTTCATCTTCCCGGTTGCTGTCGCGGCTGTGCTCGGCGCTGGGCACCACGAGGATGTCGATCTCGGGAGCGGTATCGAAGGTGTAGTCGGGCAGGATTCTCAGACCCTCGGCGGTTTGGATGGGTCGGTCGTCGGGAGCCACCGTGAACACTTCGATTCCCGGGTGGGGCGAGGCATGGGCAGCCGTGTGCTGGAAGACGTCCCACGGCGCCATGAGCTCGGTGTTGTAGACCCCGTCCACCAGCAGGAATCCGGCGCGGAGCGGATGCTCCGGAACCGGCGAGTCGTCGGCCCAGGTCATCGGGGAGCCCCCCCAAAGAGCGAGAAACAAGGTAAGAACGATGCCTCGCCTCGGATGCACTGCAGTCGGCGTTGCCGTCACGATATGTGGCCTCCCTGAAAGGGTCGTTGCGCGACTCTCGCCAGTGTAGCACTGGGGCGGAGGTCTTCGTGCTCGCTGGTAGCCAGGGATCGTGAATGTCATAGAATACGCGCCAACCCAGTCTCCGCACAGGCTGCGAGACGAGTCGCAACAACTCCCTGGAGGTGTAGCAGTGCCGTACAGTCCCCTGATTGTCAACCCGATGAAAGCAGAGCTGACCTCGATCGGTTTTCTGGAGCTTCTGACTCCTGAGGATGTGGATACGTTCATGTCCCAGAAGCAGGGATCCGCCCTTCTGGTGATCAATTCCGTGTGCGGATGCGCGGCGGGTCAGGCACGGCCCGGTGTTCATCTGGCCCTGCAGAGCGCAAATCGACCCGATCGCCTCGTGACCGTGTTCGCTGGGCAGGATGTCGAGGCCACCAAGCAGGCCCGCAGTTACTTCGAGGACATCCCTCCCAGCAGTCCCTCCATCGCCCTGTTCAAAGATGGTGATCTGGTCTACTTCATTCCGCGTCATCGCATCGAAAGCCGCAGCGCCGACGAGGTGGCCGAGGATCTCACCTCGGCCTTCGACCGTTACTTCGCCTCCACTCCCGCCTCCTGAATGGGTACCTTCCACCAGGACAAAGGGGAGCTCCACGGCATTACGGTCGTGGTAGATACCGTGGGCAGTGAGATCTACGTCGGCCGCTGCGATGTCATGACCGAAGAGCGCATCCTATTGCACGATGCAGATGTTCACCGCGAGGGGGAGGGCGGACGATCGAAGGAGGAGTACTTGGAGCGGGCCGCTCAGTTGGGAACCTGGAAGAAGTTCGATCAGCTCGAGATTCCGGCCGAGGTCATCGCCTCCGTGCGCCGTCTCGGAGATCTCTGAAGCATGGCTGCATTCATCCTCGCCCTGGGCGCTCTCTGGTGCGCTGTGGCAGTCGCCGCCGGCGCCTTCGGCGCCCATGCCCTGGCTGAGCGGCTCGATGTTCGATCTCTGGCCTTGTGGGAGACCGCGGCCCGGTACTTGATGTACGGTGGATTGGGCTCCACGCTCGTCGGCATCGCGGGGATGCAATGGCCGCGAACCGGATTCGACCTCGCCGGGATGGCCGTGCTCGCTGGAGCCGCGGTGTTCGGAGGGACCGTCGGAGCCATTGCTCTCGGAGCACCCCGATGGCTCGGTGCCATCACTCCGATCGGTGGCCTTCTGATGATCGCCGGGTTCCTGGTGTCCGCCTGGACAGCCCTTCGTCTCTAGACGGCGAAGGCGTCAGGCGAGACGGTCGATTGCACCCGGAACGACTCGGCGATACGATGAGTCGGGCCCTCTCGGGCCCGCTTTCTCGCGAAACGACTTCTCATCACGGAGGTTAGATTCATGACCAACGGTATTGTGCGTGTTCCGGTTCCGACCAATGAGCCCATTCGGGCGTATGGACCCGGCTCCGCGGAGAAGGCCTCCCTCAAGAAGAGGCTCGATCAGATGCTCTCCGAGCAGATCGAGGTCCCGGTCATTGTCGGCGGTCAGGAGATTCGGACGGGCAAGACGGTGGAGACGGTCTGCCCTCACGATCACGGTCACGTCCTGGCGACGGTTCACCAGGCGGGTGCCGACGAGGTAGACCAGGCGGTGGAGGCGGCAGCAGAGGCCTGGAGGTCGTGGTCCGAGATGAGCTGGGAGGCTCGCTCGGCGGTCTTCTTGAAGGCCGCCGACTTGTTGGCAGGGCCCTGGCGAGACACTCTCAACGCGGCGACCATGCTGAATCAGTCGAAGACCGTGTTTCAGGCCGAGATCGACTCCGCCTGCGAGCTGATCGATTTCTGGCGCTTCAATCCTCACTACATGCGGCAGCTCTACACGGAGCAGCCCGGTTCGGTCAGTGGGCTCTGGGACTATGTGGAGTATCGGGCTCTCGAAGGCTTCGTCTTCGCGGTAACGCCCTTCAACTTCACATCGATCGCCGGCAATCTACCCACTGCACCGGCTCTGATGGGTAACGTTGCGCTGTGGAAACCTGCCTCGACAGCGCCGCTGTCCGGCTACTACATCATGAAGCTGCTCGAGGAGGCCGGCCTGCCGCCGGGCGTCATCAATTTCCTGCCAGGCCGTGGAGCTCAGGTTGGCAACCCCGTGATGGCACGCGCCGAGCTCGCCGGAATCCACTTCACAGGTTCGACCTCGGTCTTTCAGGGAATGTGGGAGCAGGTCGGTGGCGGCATCGCCGACTACCACACCTACCCGCGCATCGTCGGCGAGACCGGTGGCAAGGACTTCGTCTTTGCGCATCCCTCGGCGGATGTCCAATCGGTAGTGATCGCCCTGGTGCGAGGGGCCTTCGAGTACCAGGGTCAGAAGTGCTCGGCCGCCTCTCGGGCCTACATTCCGAAGTCCCTCTGGAGCCAGGTCAGGAGCGGTCTCGAAAGGGAAGTCGGCGATATCGAGATGGGATCGCCCATGGACTTCAGGAACTTCATGTGCGCGGTCATCGACGAGGCCAGCTTCGACAACACGATGAGCTATATCGACCACGCGAAGTCGAACGACGGCTTTGAAATCGTGTGCGGTGGAGAAGGGGACAAGTCGACCGGGTACTTCGTGCAGCCAACAGTCGTGCTGTCGAAAGACCCGCGCTCCAAGCTCATGCAGGAGGAGATCTTCG
>JARFQS010000133.1 GCA_029287645.1 Thermoanaerobaculia bacterium
TGCTGCTCGAGGCGATGGCGGTCGGCCTGCCCTGCGTGTCGACGCCGGTCAACGGTGTCGCCGAGATCGTCGAAGACGGAAAGACGGGTCTGCTGGTTCCGGTCGAGGATTCCGAATCGCTCGCTGAGGCGATTTCGTCCCTGGCTGCCGATCCGGCTCGCCGTCGAGTGATGGCCGCGGCGGGCCGTGCGCGGGTCGAAGAGCGATTCGATATCCGACGCAACGTCGCCCAGCTGCGCGAGTGGATGCGGCAGGCAGCGAGCACGGCGGTCGAGCCGGCCAAGCCCGCCACCACCATGGCCTTCACGACCAGGGGTGCCGGCTGATGCGAATCGCCTACCTCTGTGCCGATCGCGGGATTCCGGTCTGGGGCACCAAGGGTGCCTCGATTCACGTTCGATCGGTGGCACAGTCGCTCAGCGAGAGGGGGCACCAGGTCGACGTATTGGCCATGCGAGCCGGTGAGGAACCGCCAACCGGCTTCGAGCCTCGGACCTTCGAAGTGCCCTTCGATCGGACCCTGAAATCTCTGCGGCGGTCGATCGAGGACACTCCGGATCGGACCCTCTCCAACGAGCTCTACAGCCTACTGCTCAACTCGTCGATCCACGACGGGCTGGTCGCTCTGGAAGAAGAGGCGGAGATAGAGGCGATCTACGAGCGCTACAGCCTCTGGTCGATCGCCGGGCTGCGGTTCGCCCGCTCTCGGCAGATTCCCTTCCTCCTCGAAGTCAATGCTCCACTGGTCGAGGAGCAGGAGACCTATCGGCAGTTACGGCTCAGGGAGGCGGCTGAGGGCATCGAGCGCTTCCTGTTCCAGGAGGCCGACGCCATCTTCGTGCCCTCCGAGGAGCTCGAGCAGTACATCGTCTCGCGGGTCGGCGATCGCCGTCGGCTCTATGTGACGCCCAACGGTGTCGATGTTGCTCGATTCGCGGGCGGACGGGGAGCAGACGTCAGTGGAGATTCCCCGGGGGTTGACCGGTTCGATGTGGCCTTCGTCGGAAGCCTCAAGCCCTGGCACGGGGTCGGCGTGCTGTTGCGGGCCTTTGAAGGGGTCAGAGAGGCGATCCCCGGAGCCCGGCTGCTGATCGTCGGCGACGGGCCGGGGCGCCCGGAAATCGAGCAGTCGAGAGCCCGATTCGGCGAGGAGGCGGTTCTGCTGGCCGGGGCGGTACCCCACAGCGAGATCCCCTTGTGGCTCGAGCGGGCCGATGTCGGGGTGGCTCCCTATCCCGAGCTCGAGGACTTCTACTTCTCACCGCTGAAGGTTGTCGAGTACATGGCTGCCGGATTGCCGGTGGTGGCCAGCTCGGTGGGCCAGCTTCGCGATCTGGTCCAGGACGGCAAGACCGGCCTGCTGGTTCGCCCAGGCGATGCCGAGTCGCTGGCGTCGGCGCTAGTGAGTCTGGCCGAGGATCGGAGGCTGCGACTTCGGATGGGGCGCCGAGCGAGAGAGCGGGCAGAACGTCGCCACGACTGGAGTCGGGTGACGGACCGTATCGAGAAGGTCCTCGCTCACCTCCATCGGGGGTCTGCACCGGGGCTCGGAGAGGCAGGCGACGGGTTCGAAGGCCAGATGTTGAACGGAGGTCTGCGATGAAGATCGCGATCCAATCCCGCTTCTCGGAACTGCGCTGGAGCCGGATTCGGCAGCTCTGGCGTCTATTCCTGCCCCACGTGCGTGACAACCGTAGAACTCTACTGCTGGCCGCGCTCGCCGGCTTCGGAGCGATGTTCATGCGAATCCTGCGGCCCTGGCCGCTGAAGGTGATCTTCGACCTGGTGCTGGTGCCGACCGAGGCGGCGTCCGAGAGTCGGCTGCTCGGGGTCCTCGCCGGATGGTCTTCGGGTGCGCTGATCGCCGGGGCGTGTGCTTCGCTGCTGGTGATCTCCCTGTTGTGGGGTCTCTTCGCATCTCGCCAGGCCTACCTGACGGCGCTGTCGGGTCAGGGCATGGTTTTCGCTCTCCGACGACAGGTCTATGCCCACCTCCAGAGACTCTCGTTGGGATTCCACCAGCGCCGCAAGCGGGGTGACCTGGTGATGCGGCTGACCGGGGACATCAACATGCTGCGGGACATGCTGGCAGATGCGCTGCTGCTGGGCGTCAGTGAGGGGCTGGTCCTGATCTCCATGCTCGTCGTCATGACCGTGATGAACTGGCGACTGACCCTGGTGGCGCTCGTTATCCTGCCGCTCGTTGCCCTGACCACCCTTTCGTTCTCTGTGAAGATCCGGGAAGCAGCACGGCATCAGCGCAAGCGGGAAGGAAGAGTCGCGGCGATGGTCGGAGAGATGCTGCGTAGCGTTCACCTCATCCAGGCCTTCGGGCGGGAGAGGTATCAAGACAAGAAGTTCCGCCGCAGCAACAAGAAGAGCCTCAACGCAGGCCTTCGAACGACCCGCCTCGAGGCCAGCATGTCCCGCTCGGTCGAGGTCCTGCTCGCCGCCGGCACGTCCGGTGTGCTCTGGTTCGGTGTGCATCAGGTCAAGGCTGGGTTGCTGACCCCGGGTGATCTCCTGGTCTTCATCGCCTATCTGGGCAGCAGCTATCGACCGATGCGGAAGCTGGCCAGGGTCTCGAGCCGCATGTCCAAGGCGGTGGTCTGCGGTGAGAGGGTTTCGGAGGTGCTGATGTCGGCGCCTGAGGTCTCCGATCGCCCCGATGCGAAGAAGGCGCGCAATCTCAAAGGCGCCTTGCGACTGGATCGCGTGAAGTTCACCTATCCGGGTGGCGCTCGGGCCCTACGAAGACTGAGCTTCCAGGTCGCTCCTGGTGAGTTCGTCGGCATCGTGGGGCCGAGCGGATCGGGCAAATCGACGCTTCTCGCCCTGTTGATGCGTCTCTACGATCCGCGAGGAGGCAGGATCCGGCTCGACGGTCGGGACCTCCGCAAGTACCGAGTCCGGTCGTTGCGCGAACAGATCAGTGTGGTTCTCCAGGAACCGGTGCTCTTCGGCGCTACGGTTCGCGAGAACCTCGCCTTCGGTCGGCTGGACGCGGATGACGAGGAGATCGAGAGCTGTGCCCGGTTGGCGAACGCCCACGAGTTCATCTGCGAACTGTCGGAGGGCTACGACACGGCGATGGCCGAGGCGGGAGCGTCCCTGTCTCTGGGTCAGCGTCAGCGCCTCTCGATCGCACGCGCCTTCCTGCGAGACTCGCCGATTCTTCTGCTCGACGAGCCGACGAACAGCCTCGATGCCACAACCGAGTTCGAGATCGAGAGCGTGTTGCGGCAACTGATGAGAGGCCGGACGACGCTGATGGTGGCTCACAAGTTGTCCGCGGTCCGCGACGCGGATCGAATCGTCGTCATGAAGCGGGGCCGGGTCCTCGAGATGGGTACCCATGACGAGTTGATGGATCGGGGAGGGTGGTACGCACGAAACTACCGGCTTCAGCGTGGCAAGGAGCGCCCCTGGTACAAGGTCTCCTCGGACTCTGAGAAAGCCGCCGAGGTCGTGCCGTTCAGGGTCGGAGGTGCGACAGGTTGAGAGCTTCTGGACAGGGTGCTGCTTTAGCCGGGCCTTGGTGGGTCTCGGAGCGAGCCACCGGCCCGGTGACCGAGCCGGAGGTGGTCTCGGGATCACTGAAGCGGGCCCAGATCGAAGGTGCCCAGTCGGCTGTGCTGGAGCTGGAGAAGGGCTGGCCGATGCCGAAGGTGCCCTTGATGCTGCTCTTCAGAGACACCAGAGATTCGAGTGGGCCCCCCAGATGGTGGACCTTGCATGTCGTGAGCGAGGGCCGCCTGCCCTATCCCCTGCGTGTAGGCCTCCAACAGCAGCGCGCAACGCATTTGGAAGAGCTCGGCGCGGTTGTTCAAAAGTTCCCTGACGATCTGCTGCTGAATGGGGTGGCGGAAGCGACAGATGCCAGAGCCGCCCTGCCGATCGTCTCCAGCGCCCTACCGGTGGAGGCCGGGGCTTTCGATGCCCTCGAAGCAGAGGTGCTCACCTACAAGCCCGGTCGACGATTGACGATTCGTTACCGACTGCATTGGTCCGCGGACGTGACGACCACGGTTTACGGAAAGTGCTTTCCGGGCGGGGTCGACGAGCAGATCTCCGGGGTCACTGAGGCTCTACAAGACCATGTGATCCGAGATCAACCGGCAGCCCTTCGACTCCCCAGGGTGGTAGGCAGGGTCAGTAGGTGGAACATGCTGCTCTGGAAGAGCCGTCCAGGCGTCTCGGTACATGATCTCCTTGGAACGGAAAGGTCCGAGAAGGCAGTCGAGATCGCCGGGCAGTGTCTGGCGGAACTGCATCGCAGCTCGATCGACTGGCCGCGGGTGCACGATCGATCGAGAGAGATCGAGACGTTGCGAGCGTGGATCAAGGCGGTGGCGACCGCCGATGTCGTGGGGGGAGGCCGAATCTACCGGGCGTTTCAGCGGCTCATGGATTGGGAGCCGGACGAGGGTGATCTCGTTCCGTCACACCGGGACTTTTACGACAAGCAGCTGTTGATCGACGGGCGGCAGGGAAGTCTCCTCGATCTCGAGACCGCGACCCGGGCCGAGCCCGAGCTCGATGCCGCGAACTTCCTTGCTCATCTGGAGCTGCGAGTTCTCCAGGGGCGGAGGTTTGGAAGTAGCGGACTGACCGGAAGGTTCATCGACAGCTACACCGATGCTCGAAGCGAGCTGCACCAAGAGCGCCTTCTCTGGTACCGCGCCAGCACTCTGCTGAGGCTGTCTTGTGTCTATTTCTTTCGAACGAAATCACGCGAACTTGCGGATCGATTGCTGGTGGAGGCCTGTGAGGCCCTCGGCGAGGATCGGTTCACGATGAACTGAGGTGACGATGATCGAAAACATCAAGAGGGCATGGCTGGTCCCCCTTCTCGCGCTGATGATCGGTGACCCCGCCGTCGCAGCTGACGAGAAGGACTGGTACCTGGAACTGGAGGCCATGCCCGGGTACCACAGCAACTACTTCTTCCGGGGTGGAAGTGCCCCCGCTCCCGACACCTATCTCTTTTCGCTTTATGCGCTGGGCGAGAAGGAGAAGAAGTCGGGTAAGGGAAAGTTCACGTTCGGTTGGGATGTCGGGCAGGTGTGGGTCTTGGACATCGACAATGCCGACTACTTCGATTTCAACGTGGGGCTCGAGTATCAAAGAGGCGCCAGTAAGTGGCAGGGCGAGTTCTTTCATCGACCGAATCAGGTGTTCGAGGAAGAAGGTACGGGAGTCTTCTACGATCTGACCGGAGTCGAGTTGGGCCTTCGACAGGGTCTGCGCCCGGGGCTTTGGGTGGGCTTCTCCTGGGAGTATGAACTGCAGGACTACGATCGCGTAGAGGACCTGAGAGATGCCAACGTCAACTCCTTCGATCTCAGCCTGCGCTATCCCCTCAGTGAGCTCTGGGGCCTGCGAGGGACACTGGTCTACGAGGCCAAGGACGCCAATGCTGGACGATACTCGAACAACGGAATAGGAGCGGCGTTGGCCCTCGAGGGACAACCGAGCGATCGCGTCCAGCTGTTCATGCGCTACAAGTACCGCCAACGCGACTACGACGACGCCCAGCCAGGTGACCGCAACTTCGAACGAGAGGACGACGTGCAGGACATCATCTTCAACATCACATGGCGTTTCACCCAGAGTTGGGGCGTACGGTTGGAGAACTTCTACCGCACCGGATCGTCGACTCGCCCTGATCGGAACTACAGTGGCAACAGGATCTACGCGGGAATCGTCTATCGACTCTGATTCGGCGAGGAAGAGATGCGCAAGAGAGTTGGACCCTCGAGAGTCGGCTATATCGTCAACGCCTATCCGGTAGTCTCGGAGACCTACCTAGTC